>CAYUME010000177.1:0-8590 GCA_964445475.1 uncultured Planctomycetia bacterium | reverse complement strand
CCGTGAAGTTGGCGTTGCTCTCGTCGTAGACCGCGCCGTCGGCGGCGTTGGAGACGCGAATCCGGGAGTCGGTCCCGTCGGGGACCCCGGCGTCGGGCAGCGTCCACGCGTACGAGCCGGCGGCGGACGTGGCGGCGGCGATCGTGCTGTGGAGGGAGCCGTTCTTGTAGAGATCGATCCGGACGGGGGCCCCGCCGAGGTCGGCGCTCCAGTAGATCGTGCGCGTCGTTCCCGGCACCCAGGTCTCGCCGCCGTTGGGGACGTCCACCCGCACGCCGCCTGCCGGGGGCGGGAGGCCGAAGTCGCAGGTCATGACGGAGGCCAGAGTGCTGATGTTGCCGACGCGGAACCCGGAGGACGTGCCGTCCCACCATTTCGTCCCGGGGGTGGTGGTGTCGGTGAAGAGGGGCGTGAGGTTGTCGAAACAGTCCGTGACGTCGCCGGAGTTGTCGTTGTGCTCCAGGTCGAAGCGCCCGTCGGCCTGCTCGAGCGAGCACTCGTAATGCAGGGCGGCGGTCATGTTCTCCTCGTCGTTGCCGTCTTTGGCCTCGTCGACGTGCCAGATGGCCAGCCCCTTGTCGGGGAGGGAGGCCTGCCAGGTGTCCGTCGTCCCCCGCGCCTCGAGGATGAAGTATTCGGAAGGGGTGCCGGGGCGGACGAACCGGTAGTACTGGTTGCCCGCGATGGGGACCGGCGCGCCGGGGATGTACCACGAGCCGGCCAGCTCCGTCACGGTCGCCCACCCCGATCGGAACTTGAGATAGGCGCTCATCGGGGCGGGCGTCCGGCCGCCGTTGTTGTAATTCCCGGCGGACATCAGGCAGTGGTAGCCGAGTCCCTCCGACTCGTACCCGTAGTCGTAGTAGTCGGAGTATCCCAGCAGCATGTGGCCGTTCTCGTGGCAGTAGGTGCCGATCCGGAGCGACGTGGTGCCCATGTCGGTCATCTGGTAGCGGAAGACGTAGCGGGGGCTGCCCGTCGTCCCGACGTTCTTGCCGGGCGCGGCCAGCGCGTAGGAGTGCGGCCAGAGCCCGAGAGACCAGTTGCCGCTGTCGTTTCCCGCGAACATCAGGTTCGTCGCGACGACCTGGTCGGACCCGTTGACGGTGAGCGCGGAGAAGTCGAACTCGTCGGCGATGAGGACGTCGAGCGCGTCCGACAGCAGGAGCTGCCCGGCTGCTCCGCAGTCGCGCCACTTGGTATTGGCCGGGTAGTTGGAGTAGTTGTAGTAGTTCTTGGGATGCGGGACCGTGACGATCGTGCTGACGACGTTCGTGTAGTGCATCTGCCCCAGCGACTGGGCGTTGAAGTAGTCGTAGACTGAGCCCGAGTTCTCGAAATCGTTGTACCCGATCTTGTTGCAGAAGTCGTCGAACTGCTGTCGCGTGAAGGCGGCCGCGGCGTCCGGGTTCGTCGCTTTGTCGTCGAACTCCACGAGGACCAGCAGGCCGACGCAGCTGCCGTTGACGGGATCGGGGGGGCTGAAGAGGACGGGACCGGAAGGATTCGCCCTGCCCCCGGCGGCCGGGAGGAGCGGCGAGCGGACGGTCTTCAGTGCCCAGGGGAGCTCCCGCGAAACCCGCCGGCGGGCTTCGATCGCCTTCGCGCGGCGGACGGTCGGCGGCAGCTGGAGCCGCGGCGGGATCCCCAGCGCCTTGGGGTCGTCCTTACCGGCGAGCCGGCCGGTCGGCAGCAGCTCCTGCCCGCCCGCCGCCAGCGTCGCGTAGACGTATCCCCGGTGCGCCTCGGAGAAGACGACCGTGTACCCGTCGACCGTCTCCGTCCGGGCGTAGAACTCGTCGCCGAAGACGCGCAGGTCCAGGACCGTCCCGTCGGGCTGCGTCCACCGGACGGGCTTTCCGTCCCGTCCGTAGAAGTCCGCCCCGAGGGGGGAGAGGGCAGCCAGGGAGAGGAGGAGCACCAGGAGGCGTGCGGGGAGGACGGTGCGGCGGCGCATCATGACGGGTTTGCCTCGATTGCATGAAGGGGCGAAACACCATGAGGCGGTCGCGAGGCGGTCCTCCCTGCAGCACGGAGGACTATAAGGATACTATACAATAATAGTGGCTGGAGTGGTTACGTACTTTACACGAATTGTCGGAAAGGCTCGGCCTGAGGGATGCGTCGGCTGCCCGGGACAAAAAAAAACGCGGCCCGAAGGGCCGCGTTTTTCTCCCCACCGTCACCCCCGTCTCCTAGCCCTCCCCCAGCTCCTCCAGGAGCCGCTCGGCCAGCCGGTCCAGCTTCTCCGGCGTCTCGTAGGTGCCGGCCTCGATCTCGGCCTTCACCCGGTCCACCACCTCCTGCCGGATCGCCGGCAGGGCGCGGACGGCCTCCAGCAACCGCTCCGGCTCCATCACCCGCTCCACCACCTCCTCCAGCTTCCGCCGCGCTCCCCCCCCCCGCTGCGGCGCCGGCCGCCACCGGTCGAAGCGGCACCGGCCCCCCCGCTCCCCGGCCCCCCCGGGCCCACGGAGCTCGACCATGTCCAAGTCCCTCCCCAGTCCCCACCCCGGCAACACGACCTCGCGAACGGCTTTCACGACCGGCATTCCTTAAAGGAACCTGCCTTGTCATAATTGTTATCGGCACGATTCCCGGAGGCCTTAACCCATATTCCAGGCCACCCATAAAACGGCTTGATGCATTCCGTCCCGAACGGAGCGCCTCACTGCCCGCTCCACGCTCTACGCTCTACGCGCCACGCTCCACGATGGGGATTCGGGGTTGTCCGCCTCGTGTGATCTCGGATCGTGCGTGGGCGGTGCAAACCCTCCCACGCCTGCGACGCGCATGGGGCCGTCCTTCCTTGACACCGCTCCCATCCCCGAACTAAACTTCAGAGCGTCATCGCGCCGGCCTCTGTCGGGAGGCGTGTCCCATGCGCCGTCTCGCGAGATGGATCTGGGTCCCCCTGGCCCTTCCGACGGCCGTCCTCCTTGCCGCACCGGACGAGCCGAAGACCCTGCCCGACGCCGCCCCGGCGGAGCCCGCGGACCGCCACGCGGCCCCCGAGTCCCCCGCCGAGCCGGGTCGCGGAGCCTCCCCCGAACGGAATCGCGGGGCGAGCCCGGCCGTGCGCGAGGCCTTGAAAAAGGTCGAGGATCTCCTTCGCGCCCGCGAGGGGCGCCTCCTCGAGCAGGTGAAGAAGATCGTCGACGAGGAGCTGAGCCGGCTGGCCGAGGAGCGGCGGAAGCGGGAGGCGGAGCGAAAGGCCCTGGCGGACCGCGCGGGGAGCCGGCTGAAAGCGATCGAGCAGCGGATCGAAGCCCTGAAGGGAAGCCTGGACGGGGCGATCGCGCGGGCCCGCAAGGCCCTCGGCGAGGCACCCGAGAAGACCGAGCCGGCCGAGGCGGAGACGGAGGAGGCGGCCGCGCCCGCGCGTCCCCCCGTCCCCGAGCCGTACCGCAAGCTCGTCCAGGCCATCCGCCTGCACGAGTCGGGGGAGTACGAGAAGGCGATCGCGGGATTCGCCGAGGCGATCCAGGGCCTGGAGAAGATGAACACGGCCGAGGCCCGCCGGTACCGGGCCGAGGCCCTGTACTACACCGCCTGTTCCCACGCCATCCTCGGGCACGCCGACCCCGCCTTCCGGCATCTCGAGCAGGCGGTCCGGGCCGGGTACCGGAACCTGGAAAAGATCGAGAACGACGCCGAGCTGGACCCGATCCGCGAGGATCCCCGCTTCGAACGGCTTTACCGGTACGCGCGGAGCCTGAAGGGCTGATCGCGCGCGCCATGCGCGGATTCGCTCCGCGCATCCCCGCATGGCGCGCCGTGTGCCGCAAGCCCGGCGGGACCGCCCCGGCTATCCGATCAGATCCACGATCTTCTGCTTCGGCACCAGCCCCATCAGCCGCCCCGCCTCCGCGCCGCCCTTGAAGAGGATCAGCGTCGGGACCGCCATGATGCCGAACTTCGCGGCGGTCTCCTGGCTGCCGTCGGTGTCGACCTTGACCACCTTGACCTTCCCCGCCTGCTCGCGGGCGACCTCGTCCACGATCGGGGAGAGCCGCTTGCAGGGCCCGCACCACGGCGCGTAAAAGTCCACGAGCACGGGAAGCTCGGACTTCAGGACCTCCGCCTCGAAGGTCGCGTCGGTGACCGCGGGAGCGTCGGACATGGCTTTCCCTCCGGGTTCGGGTGAACAGGCTGCGAGCATCATAACAAGCGCGGTGGCCGGCGTCCACCGCGCGCACGCGCGACGGCGGGGGGGCCATCGAAGGAAAGCCTCCGTCCACGCGCAGGAAGCGGCCTTCATCTTGCCCCCGCCTTGTCGAGAAACGCCACGAACGCGTCCTCTGTCACCGCCCGGTCGACGCGCGCGATCTCGCGGCCGTCGCCGTCGAGGATCACGTAGAGCGGCAGCGCCACCGTCCGGAACCGGTCCTCCTGGAGTCGCGCGTTCCGCGCCGCGTCCTCCCGGGAGCCGTCCGTGTAGAGCTTGACCGTCACCATCCCGGCGAGCCGCGACGTCACGCGCGGGGCGCGCAGGACCGTCCGCTCCATGACCTGGCAGTTGAGGCAGGTGAAGCCGGTGAACTCGACGAAGAGCGGGCGGCCGGTCGCCTTCGCCTCGCGCAGCCCCCGCTCGAAGTCGTCCCCCCAGGCCGTCCCGTCCTCCGCCGGGCCGGCGGCGCGCAGGTCGGGCGGCAGGAGCGCCTCGACGAAGCCGAGGTTCGCGCCGGCCAGGCCGGCAAGCAGGAAGACGGCGAGGGCCGCCGCCGCGGTCGCCGCGGCGATGCGCCCCGCCCCGGGCCGGCCGCCGTCCCCGTGGCCGCGGAGGCGGACGAGGGAGACGAGGTGGGCGGCGGCGAAGAGGGCCAGCGCCGCCCAGAGTGCCAGCAGGACGCCGCGCGTGAGCGCCCCCACCCCCCCCCCCCAGTCGGACTTGGCGTAATAGTAGACCGCCAGCTGCAGCTCGAAGAACCCCAGCCCGATCTTCGCCTCGTCCATCCACCCGCCCGCCCGCGGCACCGCGCCCAGCAGCGACGGGAAGAGCCCGAAGAGGAGGAACGGCAGCGCCATCGTGCCGGAGTAGGCCAGCATGCCGGCGACGGCGAGGAACCGCGACCCGCCCGCCGCCATTCCCAGCAGCGTCGAGGCGATCGGCATCGTGCACGTGAAGGTCACCACGCTGAAGCTGAGGCCGAGCAGGAAGGCCCCCGCCAGCCCCTTCCGGGGGGAGCCCGCCAGCGCGTTCGTCACGCCCGACGGCAGCGCGATCTCGAAGAGCCCGAAGAGGCTCAGCGCGAAGAGGAGGAAGACCGTCGCGATCCCGAGGTTCACCCACGGGTTGGCCGCGAACGCCACCGCCCCGCGCGCCCCCAGCGCCAGCGAGAGGCCCATCCCCAGCCCCGTGAACGACACGACGATCCCCAGCGCGTACGCCCCCGCCAGCGCCGGCCCCCGCCAGCGCGACCCGTCCGACTGCTTGATGAAGTAGGCGAGCGTGATCGGCACCAGGGGGTAGACGCACGGCATGATGAGCGACAGCAGCCCGCCGCCGATGCAGGCGACGAGGAAGCCGAGGAAGGAGGATGGAGGCAGCCCGCCGTCCGTCGGGCCGGCCGGCGACGGCGCGGGACCGGGGACCGGCGAGGGAGGGGAGGGCGTTTCGCCGGCGGAGGCCGGAAGGACGGCGGCCGGCGCCGCGGGCGGGGCGTCGGAGACCGCGACCGTCGCCGTTGCCGTCCGTCCTTTCACCGGCGGGAGGCACGTCTCGTCCGTGCACGCCCCGTAGGAGACCTTCACGCCGACGGTGCGAGGCCCCGGCGCGGCGTCCGCCGCCGCCACCGCCGGGATCGAGACCGTGACGGCCTTGTCGTACAGCGTGACCGCGCCGCCGAGGGCGGCGATCTCCTTCGTGAGCGGGGCCGGGAATTCCGGGTCGCCGAACGCGAGCCCGGGGACGGGCAGCGCCTCCACCTGCGTCGGCTCCCCCAGTGCCTCTTTCGGGCCATAGATGTGGTACGGGGCGGGCATCTCGAACCGGATCTCGACTCGGAAGCGCGTCCCGCGCCGGACGGGCTCCGCGGGGGCGACGACGGAGACCGAGACGGGATCCCGCGCGGGGGCGGGCTGGGCCGCGGCGGGCGGAGGCTGTGCGAGCGTCCCCGACGCGGCCAGCAAAGCCGCGAGGCGCCCCGCGCGCCCGACAGACGTCGTCGTGAAAAGGCCGGTTTTCGTTCGCATCGCCACCTCATGAGATCCAGGTCGCGTCGCGGCGTTACAGGCACGGGGTGGGAGGGGTTGGTCCGCCGGTCGGCGAGCCGTTCCCCGCAGGACGGCGGACAACCCCGATGCGAGGCAGCCCCGCGAATCGGGGTTGTCCCCCCCATGGGGACGACTCGGTGCGGGGGGACCCGCCCCTCCCACGCGCCCGTCCAACCCATGGCGAGGGAAAGGACCTGGCAGCAGAGGGGGCGCCGGCACGCATCGGGACCGGGCGCGACAGCGCCCTACGCCAACGGCGGCGGGGCGTCGGCGGCCGCCTTCTCGTCCTCGATCTTCTTCTTCAGCTTGCTGATCCGGACCTTCAGCTCGACCGCGCGGTCGTGGTCCGGGCAGCGGTTGACGAAGTCCTCGAGGACCTGCACCGCGTCGTGGTAGGCCTTGTTCCGCATGAACGCCGAGGCCAGCTCCGTCTGGATGTCCACGTCCTTCGGGGCGTATCGCGCGGCGGCCTTCAGCGCGTCGATCGCCTCCGGGACGTGGTTGATGTCCAGCCGGCTGATCCCGATGTTGTAGTGGTACTCTGCGACCCGCGGCTCCAGGTCGGCGGACTTGGCGAAGGCCTGGATGGCCAGGTCGATATCCCCCGTCCGCCGGTAGACGTTTCCGAGCGCGTTGTGGGCCTTGGCGTAGGTGGGGGCGAGCTGGACGGCCGCCTCGAGCGCCCGGCGGGCGTCGTCGTAGCTCTTCAGCTCCATCTGGGCGAGCCCCTGGAAGACCAGGGCGCGGTAGTACTTGGGGTCGGCGGAAAGGGCCCGGGCGAAGGCGACGAGGGACTCCTCGTGCTTCCCCGCCTTGTAGGCCTCGACCCCCTGGGAGTACCACATCTCGGCCGTCGAGATCTTGCTCTCGGATCCCATGGCAGGGGCGATGATAGCCGCGCCCGGCGCGGTTGGCAACAGGGATTTCAGGCATCTTGGTTGATCCGCCCGTTCGGCGGGGCCTATAATCGCGGCCGAGCGAGTCGGCCCCGCGCTCCCGCGCGCCGCGGAGGGGCCTCCGGGATCCGGGAGGCCGCATGGCCCACGTCGAAAAAGAGACCACCCTCCCCCCCGGCCGCCGCGCGCGCGCCGACCGCATCGTCCAGGAGCTCACCTTCCTCTCCCGTTCCGGCCTCTTCGGCCTCTTCGACCACCAGTGCGTCACCGTCAACGGCGCCCCCTGCCGCCGTCCCGGCGCGACCGTTCGCGGCGGCGACGTTGTCGCCGTCCGCTACGACCCCCACACCCGCTACCACGCCCGTCCCCACCCCCCCGCCGACGGCCCCTTCCGCGTCGCCTTCGAGGACGAGCATCTCCTCGTCGTCGACAAGGCGGCCGGAGCCCTCACCGTGCCGACCGACCGGCACGAGACCGACACGCTCGTCCACGCGATCGGGCGCTACCTGGGCGGGGGCGGCCCCGCCCGGCGCGTCGAAGTCGTCCACCGCCTCGACCGCGACGTTTCCGGCCTCCTCGTCTTCGCCAAGACCCGCGAGGTCGCGCGGGGGCTGATCGAGCAGTTCGCGGAGCGGAAGCCCGAGCGGGAGTACGTCGCCCTCGTGGCGGGCACGATGGAGCACGACGAGGGCGTCTTCGAGAGCCGGCTGGCCACGACGCGGGAGCTGCTGCGCTACTCGACGGACGAGCCCGGCGAGGGGGAGCTGGCGATCACGCGCTACCGGGTGGAGCGGCGGCTGCGCGGGGCGACGCGCGTCCGGGTGCGGCTGGAGACGGGCCGGCGGAACCAGATCCGCGTCCACTTCGCGGAGGCCCTGCATCCTGTGCTGGGCGACCCGCGGTACGCGCCGGACCTTTCCCGCCACCCGGACTGGCGGCCGCGCCGCCTGGCGCTCCACGCCGCCCTGCTGGCCTTCCGCCACCCGGTGACGGGCGCGGCGCTCCGCTTCGAGTCCCGCCCCCCGCGGGCGTTCCTGGCGTTCGAGGGCGGGGGGCGGCCGGGATCGCCCCCCCGCCCTCGCGCCGGCCGGGCCGACCGGAAGCGCGCCCGGCGGTTCCCCTGAGGGGCGCGGCCGTGCGCGGCCGTGGCCCCGTGACGGCGGTCACGGAACGCTTGACACGGGACGCCGCGCGAGCGACAAGGTGCCGATGACCCGGAACGACCCCGACGCGATCCGCCCGGCGCGCCTCGAGGAGATCTTCGCCCTCCGCCACGCGATCCTGCGCGCGGGCCGCCCGCTCGAAACGGCCCGGTTCGAGGGCGACGACGACCCGGAGACGCGCCACTACGGCCTCTTCGCGGCCGGCCGCTGCCTCGCCGGCGCCACCGTCATGCGGCGCCCCTGGGAGGGCGACCCCCCCTGGCACCACCGCGGGTTCGCCGTGGCGTCCGACCGGCAGCGGCAGGGTCTAGGCAC
>CAYUME010000176.1:3951-8591 GCA_964445475.1 uncultured Planctomycetia bacterium | reverse complement strand
TGGCGTCGAAGGGGGAGATGCGGACGAGGCGGTGGACGCCGATCTCGCTCTTGAGATTGCCGAACGGGTAGGCGCCCCGGACGTGGAGGACGGCGCGCTTGACGCCGGCCTCCTCCCCTTCGAGCAGGTCGAGGATCGTGGTCGTGTAGCCGTTCCGCTCCAGCCAGCGGGTGTACATGCGCAGCAGCATGCCGGCCCAGTCGCAGGAGTCGGTCCCGCCCGCCCCGGCGTGGATGGAGAAGAAGATGTCGCGGCCGTCGTTCTCGCGGTTGAAGAGGGATCGGAGCTCGAAATGCTCGAGGCGCCGGCGGAGGCCGGTGACGGCGCCCGCCGTCTCGCCGAGGAGGGCGTCGTCCTTTCCCGGCTCGGCGCACTCCAGGAGGAGCGCCTGATCGGCCAGCTCCCGGTCGAGGTCCCGGTAGGTGTCGACGGTGTCCTTGGCGGCCTTCAGGGCGGCGATGGTCTTCTGGGCGGACTCGGGGTTTTCCCAGAAGTTCGGGCGGGACATCTCGGCTTCGAACGACGCGACCTGTTCCGTCTTCCGGGCGAGGTCAAAGAGAGTCCCGCAGGGCGCCCAGGCGGGAGGTGAGATCCTTCAACTGGGCCTGCAGGTCCTCTTTGATCATGGCGGACTATAGCAGGAGCCCCGGGAGGGTTCAAGGGGCGGGCGGCCCGGGAACCCGCTGGTCCCCCCGTCGTATAAGGATGGGGGGAGGAAGGGGGTGCGAGGCCGCATTGTCGTGATTATTCTTGACATGTCTTTCCCGACCGTGCTACATATCATTTTTAGTAGGCAAAGGTGCCGGAAGTACGGGACCTTGCGAGGAGGCGACAGATGACGCACGCGAAGTCTGCCCCGTTCGTGGCCGGAATCCTCTTGGGCGTGATCGTGGCGCTGTTGGCCGTCCTGGCCCTCCGGAGCGGAACCCCGCCGGCCTTTGCGCAGAGCGCCTCCTCCGGGCCCGCGACCGTCGGCAACATGACCATGGTGACCGGCATGTCGGCGCAGGGGCTCAGCGACATGATCTGGGTCCTCTCGCTCGCCCCCAACGGGACCAACAGGCACCTCGCCCTCTATCAGTGCATGAACGGACGGAGCCTGCGGCTGGTGGCGACCCGCGACATCACGTGGGACATGCAGGTGCCCGAGATGAAGAACGACGCGCCGTCGGTCGTCACGATCAAGGCCGAGGTCGAGAAGTCCCTCAGGCGCATCCAGGAGGAGCTGGACAAGAAGATCAAGGCCGGAGCCAAGGAATAGCGTCGGAACCAGGTATTCACCGCCTGCCGGGAGGGAGACCATGGCCCAAGAGGAATACTACTCGTTCGAGGACGTCCTGAAGGACCTCGAGATCGGCGAGGAAGAGCTCAAGCGCATGGTCTCCGAGGGCGAGCTCCGCGCCTTCCGGGACGAGAACAAGATGAAGTTCCGGCGGGATGACGTCGAGAACCTCCGGAAGGGCCGCACCTCGGAGCCGACGCTGATCCTCCCGGCCCAGCAGGACGACGCCGTTTCCGACCAGGCCGAGACGATCCTCGACCTCGACGCCGCCTCGCCCGTCGACGAGGCCGGCCCGGCGCTCGAGCTCCCCGGCGCGGAAGCCCCGGCGGCGGACACCCAGGACGTCACCAAACAGCTCGATTTCACCGACACCGACATCACCGTCGCTGACGAACCGGTGGCCGTCGACGCGAGCGCGGACGTCGAGGAAGGGACCACGACGGAGCCCCTCCAGCTGGTCGAGGAGGGGGCCACCGAGCCCGTCCCCACGGACGAAGGCGATGCGGTCGGTGCCGGCGTGGGGGCCGGCCCCCGGCGCGGCCGCCGCACGATCGAGATCACGGAGGCCGACGAAGAGGCCCTCGAGGCGCGCCGCCCCTCCTGGATCTGGTCGATCCTCCTGCTGATCACCTTCGGCGTGACCGCGTACAGCGGGGTCTTCATCTACGAGCTGCTCCGCATCCAGGAAGGCCGCGTCTCCAAGCCCTCGGGGCTGACGGAGGGCCTGACCCGGAAGGTGACCGACTCCATCCATGCCGACAGCGAATGGAAGAAGAAGCTCTGGAGCAAAACCCACCCGCCGAACGAGCTTCCGGTCGTTTTCTCCAGCAAGGCCGTCTGGCAATTCACGCCGGAGGAAAAGGCGGATGCCATGAAGGGCGTCTCGCTGGAGCAGTCGATGCAGCCGGGGACCGGGATGCCTTCCGACGGCGGGACGCCGGCGGCGCCCGCGCCGGCAGCGGCGCCTGCGGCCGGATCGTAACCGCGGCCCTTCGGCATGCGAGGACAGGACCGACATCCCGGGTTTCCGGGATGTCGTTTTATTGGGACGGCCTTACTAACCATCATTGACAGGAGTCCGGCCATGACGGGGGCCTGGAACAAGGGGATCCTGACGGGCGTGCTCGCGGCGTCGCTGGTTGCAGGCGGCTGCGCGTCCAACCGCCAGCGCGAGCTCGAGGAACAGAACAAGACGCTGGCCGCCGCCTGCGACGACCTCCGGCGGCGGAATGACGCCCTCGAGCGGGAGCTTGCCACCCTGAAGGGCGACCGCGGCATCCGCGACGCCTACATCAAGAAGCTCGAGGAGGAAACCGAGGCCCTCAAGCGGGCCATCGCCAAGCTCCAGGAGCTCGGCGAGCCGATCGCGGGGGAGCCGGGCGTCCGGTTCCTCGAGGACATGCTCTTCCGCCCCGGCTCCGACGACATCTCCAAAGAGGGCGCCGAGCGCCTCGCCAAGGTCGCCGACATCATCAAGTCGGACCGCATGTACGTCCGGATCGTCGGACACACGGACAACGACCCGATCAAGCGGACCCTCAAGGACTACCCGACCGGGATGAACCTCCAGCTCGGGGCCTGTCGCGCCGTGGCGGTGGCCGGCCAGCTGAAGAAGAGCGGCGTGGACGAGCACCGCATGCACGTCGTCAGCATGGGCGAGTCCGCCCCGATCGGCCCGAACGACACGAAGGAGAACAAGCGACGCAACCGCCGCGTCGACATCTACTTCTCGGACAAGCCCCCCGCGGGGGCCACCCCGGCCGACGCGGTCGAGCCGGAGGCGAAGCCCGTCTCCCGGCAGGCGCCTCCGAGCAAGTAGGCGGCGGGATCTCGCGCGGACCCTCGACGGGCCGGCCTTCGGGCCGGCCCGTTCTCGTTTTCACCCCCGGATTTCACTGAACCCGGCGCCGGTTCCGGCCGATAAAGCCTACAGGTGCCCGGGGGATGGTCCCGGTATTGACACGCGACCATTTTGGGAGGAGTTTGATCATGAAGGCGCTCTGGCGAAATGGCATGCTGCTGGGGGCCCTCGCGACCGCGGCCGTTGCCGCCGGCTGCGCGGGGAAGGGGACGCGCGATCTCGAGGAGCAGAACCGGGTCCTCCAGCAGAACTGTGACGACCTGCAGCGGAGGAACGTGGCGCTCGAGAAGGAGAACGCCGCGCTCAAGGGCGACGACAAGGTCACGGCGGCCTACATCAAGAAGCTCGAGGCGGAGGCGGCCCTCGCCAAGCGCATCCAGGACCTCATGAACCAGCAGCGCGTCGAAGGCGTCACCATGAAAGACGGCGTCTTCGAGCTCGAGGGCGACTTCTTCTTCCGCTCCGGCTCGGACGACGTCTCCAAGGAGGGCGTGGAGAGCCTCAAGAAGCTCGCGGACATCTTCAAGTCCCAGAACGTCTATGTCCGGATCGTCGGGCACACGGACAACGATCCGATCAAGCGGAGCCTGAAGGAGAACCCGACGGGGATGAACCTCCAGCTGGGGGCCCGCCGTGCCGTTTCCGTCGCCCACGAGCTGCAGAAGGCCGGCGTCGAGGAGAAGCGCATGCACGTCATCAGCATGGGCGAGGCCGACCCGGTCTCCCTGGGCAGCGCGAAGGAGGACAAGAAGAAGAACCGGCGTGTCGACATCATGGTCTCCACGGCGCCGCCCCAGTGGCGCGCCGAGGCGAGGCAGGGCGCCGAGCCGTCGAAGTAGCGCGGGGATCGGATCTGCAACGGACGGGCCGGCCGCAAGGCCGGCCCGTTTTCTTTTTGCGGGGGGCGGAGGACCGGTTCATCCGGGCCCTTGACATCGCCATCCCTTCCGCCTAGCATCCCGCCATGCTGACCGAGGCCGAACGGGACGCGCTGCTCGCCCTCGCCCGCCGGACCCTGGAGGCCTTTCTCGCGAAGCGGCCTCTCCCTCCGGTCGACCTCGTCTCCCCCGGGCTCGGCGAGAAGCGGGGCGTCTTCGTGACCCTCAAGCGCCGCGGCGAGCTCCGCGGCTGCATCGGGTGGGTCGAGGGGGGACGCCCCCTTGCCGAGGGCGTCCGCGAGATGGCCACCCGCGCCGCCGAGGATCCCCGCCTGGACCCCGTCACCGCGGACGAACTGCCGGACCTCCGCATCGAGATCTCGGCGATGACGCCGCTCCGGCGGGCCGCCGGGCCGGGGGAGATCCGCGTCGGCGAGCACGGCCTCGTCGTCCGCGGCCGCGGCGCGTCGGGACTGCTCCTCCCCCAGGTCGCGACCGAGCACGGGTGGGACGTCGAGACCTTCCTCCGGCAGACCTGCCGGAAGGCGGGCTTGCCGCCGGAGGCGTGGCGGGAGGACGGGGTGGACCTCTACACCTTCCGTGCGGAGGTGTTCGGGGA
>CAYUME010000176.1:0-3851 GCA_964445475.1 uncultured Planctomycetia bacterium | reverse complement strand
ACCCCCGCCTCCCGCTCCACGGCCCACGCCGCCCGGAGCAGCGTCGTTTCATCGAAAGCCTTCCCCTGCAGCTGGAGCCCGATGGGGAGACCGGCCTTCGTGAAGCCGCAGGGGACGGAAATCCCGGGGATCCCCGCGAGGTTGGCCGTCACGGTGAAGATGTCGCAGAGGTACATCTGGAGCGGGTCGGCGGTCTTCTCGCCGGACGTGAAGGCGGGGAACGGCGAGGTGGGGCCCGCGATCACGTCGCACGTCTCGAACGCCTTCCGGAAGTCCTCCTGGATGAGGCGGCGGACCTTCAGCGCCCGGACGTAGTACGCGTCGTAGTAGCCGGAGCTGAGCGTGTAGGTCCCGAGCATGATGCGGCGCTTGACCTCGGGGCCGAAGCCCTCGCGGCGGGAGCGGGAGACGGTGGCGACGAGCCCTTCCGCGTCCGTCGCCCGGTGCCCGTAGTGCATGCCGTCGTAGCGGGCGAGGTTCGAGCTGGCCTCGGCGGGAGCGACGATGTAATAGGTCGCGATCCCGTAGGCCTGCCGGGGCAGGGCGACCGGCACCCGGCGCGCTCCCCGTGCCTCGAGGCGTTTCAGCGCCCCCTCCACCGACGCCGCCACCTCGGGGTCGACGCCCGACCCGAAATACTCCGCGGGCACGCCGATCCGCAGTCCGGCCACTCCCCCCTCGAGCGCCGCGACGTAGTCCGGGACCGGGGCGTCGACGCTCGTCGCGTCGAGCGGGTCCTTCCCGGCGACGACGCCGAGGAGGAGGGCGGCGTCGCGCACGTCGCGGGCGAAGGGGCCGATCTGGTCGAGGGAACTGGCGAAGGCGATGAGGCCGTAGCGGGAGACGCGGCCGTAGGTGGGCTTGAGCCCCACGACACCGCAAAGGGCGGCCGGCTGGCGGATCGAGCCGCCGGTGTCGGAGCCGAGGGCGAGGGGGGCGAAGCCTGCCGCCACCGCCGCCGCCGACCCCCCGCTCGACCCCCCGGGGATGCGCGTCGGGTCCCAGGGGTTCCGCGTCGCCCCGAACGCCGAGTTCTCCGTCGACGACCCCATCGCGAACTCGTCGAGGTTCGTCTTGCCGACGAAGACCGCCCCCGCGTCGGCCAGGCGGTGCACGACGGTCGCGTCGTACGGCGGCACGAACCGCTCGAGAATGCGCGAGGCGCAGGTGGTGCGCACGCCCCGCGTGCAGAGGTTGTCCTTGAGGGCGACAGGGACGCCGGCCAGCGGGCCGACCGGCTGCCCCGCGGCGATCCGCGCGTCGACGCCGCGCGCCGCGGAGAGGGCGGCCTCCTTCGTGGGGGTGAGGAAGGCGCGGACCCGTCCATCCAGGGCCTCGATGCGGGCGAGGCAGGCCTCCGCCGCGCGCGCGGCGGACACCTCCCGCGCGCGGATCCGTGCCGCCAGATCGAACGCCGTCAGTGTCGTCAGGTCGTCCATCGGTGCGGGGCCGAAGGGGGCCGGGTCCTCGCCTCTCGCGGAGTATCACCGCGTCCAGTGCTGCTGGCCGATCACCACATAGGTGCGCGTCAGCATCGTGTGCTTGTTCGCCTGGATCGTGCTGAAGATCAGCTGGTCCAGCTCCCGCATGTCGGGGACCTGGACCTTGACGAGCACGTCGGCGTCGCCGTAGACGCCGGCCAGTTCGACCACGGCGGGGGACTTCTTCAGGTCCCGGATCAGCTCTCCGGAGTCCTTGGCGGAGACGCCGACGAGGATGAAGGCGGTGATCATGGCCGGCCCTCCGTGTTCCCGGTCTGGAATCAGTCGAGGACGCGGGGAACGCCGAAAAAATCGCCCTGGCGGGCGGGCGCCTGGCCAAGGGCGTCGTCGGGCGGCAGGCCCGGCCGGGGCGCGTCGTCCCGGAAGACGTTCGTCGTGTCGACGGCGTGGGCCAGGGGCTCGACGCCCTCCGTCGGCAGCGCCTTCAGCTGCTCGATGTAGGCGAGGATGTCCCCGAGTTGGCGCGCGAAGAGATCCCGGTCCGCCTCCGTGAGTTCGAGGCGGGCGAGCTTCGCGACGTGGTCGACGGCCTGGGGGTCGAGCATGGGCTACAAATATACCGGCTGGCGGCGTGCGGCACAAGGCGAGCCTATTCCTGGTCGTGCGGGTCGATGTCGGCCTGGCTGTGGAGGTGCGCGTCGGCCTCCGGCGTGGTGATGACCTTGAAGAGGGTCCACGCCAGGAAAAGCGTGACGAAGGCCACGGAGCACGTCATGATGATCCACCCGCCGGTCGTCATGGGCTCGCTTCCTTCACCCGGTCCTCCTCCCGCTTCCACCGGCGGACGGCCTGGGCGATGATCAGGACGAAGAAGGCCAGCAGGACGGCGACGAGGACGATCGAGAGCCGGGCGACCTTCCCCCCCGCGCCGTCGGAGAGCAGCTCGCTGAAGTAGTTCCCCTTCTGGGCCCCGATCTGGTCCCACAGCCACATGCCGAAGATCACGAGGAGGTAGAGGGGCGAGACGTACTTGATGACGACCAGCATGAACCGGGGGATGCGGATCTCCGCCCCGCGGGAGAGCTCCTCGTGCCCCTTCTCGATCCCCAGCACCCAGCCGAACAGGACGACCTGGACGGTGGCGAGGATGTAGATGCAGAAGGTGCCGACCCAGAAGTCGACGGTGTCCATCGCCTTGGCGTCCTTCGAGAAGTAGACGATGAACAGGGTGCCCAGGGCGGTGATGAGCCCGAGCAGCGAGACGGCGGCCCGCCGGCCGAGGCCGAGCCCCTCCTCCAGCAGCGCGATCGCGGGCTGGAGCATGGAGAGCGAGCTGGTGATCGCCGCGAGGAAGAGGAGGAAGAAGAAGAGGAATCCGACGACCTGGCCGAGGGGCATCTGGGCGAAGACGCAGGGGAGGGTGACGAACCCGAGGGTGAAGGTGGAGCCCGCGGCGGCCATGGCGCCCGCGGCCCCGAGGAAGACGAAGGCGGCGGGGATCGTGATGAGCCCGCCGAGCGCGACCTCGCAGAACTCGTTCCCGGCCGCGGCCGTCAGGGAGCTGAGGGCGATGTCGTCGTTCCGCTTGCAGTAGCTGGCGTAGCACATCACGATCCCGAAGCCGACGGAGAGGGAGAAGAAGATCTGGCCCGCCGCCTCCAGCCACATCTGGCTGTTCGTCAGGGACTCCCAGAAGCCCGCGCTCTTCGTGCTCGGGTTCCACATGAAGCCCAGGCCGTCGAGGACGTTCTGCTCCGGGTGGGCCGGGTCGGGCGTCCCGAGGGTGAGGACCCGGACGAGCACGACGACGGCGCAGGCGACCAGCGCCGGCATCGCCCACTTGCAGAACCACTCGATCCCCTTCGTGAGCCCGCGGTAGATCAGGACGAAGTTGAGGACGAAGCAGACCACCAGGTAGAAGACGGCGGAATGGAGGAAGCCCCCGGACATCGCGAAGGCCGCCCCGTCCTCCCCGAGGCCGGCGAAGGTGCCGAAGAACGTCCCGTACCGGGCGATGTCCGTCGCCTGCCCCGGTTCCGGCTGGAACGTGCCCAGGAGGAACTCGACCGCGTATCCCAGGCACCACGCCTCGATGTAGACGTAGTACATGTAGATGGCCACGGGGACGAGCATCCCGAGGGCGCCGAGGTAGGGGGAGACGCGGCTCGGCCAGATCGACCGGAAGATGCCGGGGATGGAGTTGTGCCCCTTGGACCCGCCGTACCGCCCGAGGGTCCACTCCGCCCACGCGATCGGGATGCCGAGGAGGAGGAGGGCCACGAAGTACGGGATCATGAACGCCCCGCCCTCGTACTGCGCCGCCTTCCCCGGGAACCGGAGGAAGTTGCCCAGGCCGACCGCGGAGCCCATCACGGCATGAGGCGCACCGTCCCGTCGCTGGCTGGGATG
>CAYUME010000175.1:6712-8593 GCA_964445475.1 uncultured Planctomycetia bacterium | reverse complement strand
GGCCCGATCCGGCTCCTCGCGAAGGAGAAAGACGGTGTCCCCTCGCTTTGACGTCGTCTCCGTGAACGTCTCCGCGGCAGCGGGGACGCCGAAGCGGCCGGTCCCCGAGGCGGCGATCGGTCCGCAGGGGCTGTCCGGCGACGCCCACGCCGGCCCCGGCGCGCGCCAGGTCAGCGTCCTGGCCGTCGAGAGCGTCGATCGCTTCGCGGCAGAGACCGGCCGCTCCGGCGCGCCCGGCGATTTCGCCGAGAACCTGACCACACGCGGACTCGACCTGATGGCGGTCGCCCCCCTGGATCGCTTCCGGATCGGGGAGGCGGAGCTGGAGGTCACCCAGATCGGCAAGTCCTGTCATGGGAAGACGTGCGCCATCTTTCGCGACGTGGGGCGCTGCGTCATGCCCCGCGAAGGGCTCTTCTGCCGCGTCGTGCGCGGGGGCCCGGTCCGCCCGGGCGATCCTGCGACCTGGCACCCGCGCCCCCTGAAGGTCCGGGTCCTCACGCTGAGCGACCGCGCCTTCCGCGGCGCGTACGAGGACCGGAGCGGACCGAAGGCTCGCGAGACGATCGAGGCCTTCCTCCGGCCCCGGCGCTGGCACCCGGCCGTCGATGCGGTGGTCCTTCCCGACGACGCGGACCGGCTGCGCCGGGCCGTGCGCGAGGCGCGCGAGGCGGGCGTGGACGTCCTGGTCACGACCGGAGGCACCGGCGTGGGGCCCCGCGACGTCGCCCCCGAGACGATCGCGGCGGCGTGCGACAAGCTCGTGCCGGGCATCATGGAGGCGATCCGTGCGAAGTTCGGCGCGGAGAACCCGCGCGCCCTTCTCAGCCGCGGCATCGCCGGCGTCGCCGGCACGATGCTGGTCTATGCCCTGCCCGGGAGCGTGCGGGCGGTGGAGGAGTACCTGGGCGAGATCCTCAAGACGCTGGAGCACCTCCTGATGATGGTCCATGCGGTGGACGTTCACGGTGCGCCCGACCCGCCGCCGGGCGGCCCGGAAGGCGGCTCCCCATGAGCGTCCCGCCCCTCCCCCCCAGCCCGGCGGAACCCGACGAAGCCCTCCGTGCAGTGACCGTGCGCCGGCTTCCCGCGGGGGTGTCGGAGCCGGACGTCGTCGTCCGGGAGGAGGCCGTCACCGTAGCGGTCGAGGGCGTCGGGAACACGATCCTCCTCTGCACGCCGACGGACCTCGAGGCGCTGGCCGTCGGGTTCGCCTATTCCGAGGGCCTGATCGACGACCGCGCGGCCGTGACGGGCCTCTCGGTCGAACGGACCGGACCGTGGTCGCGGCTGGTCAGGGTGCAGCTGGCCGCGCCGCCGGCTGAGACCGCGCCGCGGAACCTGATCGTCACGAGCGCGTGCGGCATGTGCGGGAGGCGGATCGAGGAGGGGACCGCCGGCCCGCCCGTCGACCGCACCCTCCGCATCGCGGCGGGGGCGCTCTCCGCCCTGGCGGCGGCGATGCGGGAGCGTCAGGCGGTCTTCGCGAAGACCGGCGGGACGCACGCGGCGATGCTCTTCGGGGCGGACGGCGTGCCGGCGGAGTTCGCGGAGGACCTCGGGCGGCACAATGCCCTCGACAAGACGATCGGGAAGTGCCTGCTGGGCGGGCGGATGGCGCGCGGCTGCGGCGCGATCCTGTCCGGCCGCGTGAGCTATGAGCTGGTGACGAAGGCGGCGCGCGCGGGGCTCGAGGTCCTTGCTGCCGTCTCGGCGCCCTCCTCCCTCGCCGTCGAGGCCGCCCGCCTGCGCGGCTTGACCCTCTGCGGCTTCCTGCGGGGGGATCGCATGACCGTGTACGCGCATCCCGAGCGGATCGGCTAGGCGGGGACGTCGGCGTTGGACGCGGTCGGGGGCGGCCACGGATCGCGTGCCGACAGG
>CAYUME010000175.1:0-6702 GCA_964445475.1 uncultured Planctomycetia bacterium | reverse complement strand
TGCCTTGGCGGGGGCGTCCTTCGGGTGCGACAAGCCGGCGGCCGTGACGCCGGAGCCGACATCCAGGACTCCGACCGTCATCAAGATGGCCACGACGTCGAGCACGGAGAACTCGGGGCTCCTGGACGCGATCCTGCCCGTCTTCGAGAAGGCGCACGGGATCCATGTTGACGTGATCGCCGTGGGCACCGGCAAGGCGCTGAAGCTGGGGGAGAACGGCGACGTCGATGTCGTTCTCGTGCACGCGCCCGAGGCGGAGCAGGCGTTCGTCGACGCGGGCTTCGGCGTCAACCGACGCCGCGTGATGGCGAACGACTTCGTGATCCTCGGGCCGAAGGCCGATCCAGCCGGACTGAAAGGCGGGCGGGACGCCGTCGAGGCGATGAGGCGTATCGCCTCGTTGAAGGCCCGGTTCCTCTCCCGCGGGGACGACTCGGGGACGCACCAGAAGGAGCGCGCCCTCTGGAAGGAGGCCGGCATCGCACCGGCGGGCGACTGGTACCTGGAGACCGGCCAGGGGATGGGCGCCACGCTGACGGCTGCCCAGGAGAAGGACGGCTACTGTCTGGCCGATCGCGGGACGTACGTGGCCTTCCGCGACAAGATCGCGCTGACCGTGCTGTGCGCCGGGGACTCCCGCCTGCTCAACCCGTACGGCGTGATCGCCGTCAGCCCCGCCCGGCATCCGCACGTCAAGTACGTCGAGAGCCTGACGTGGATCGCCTGGCTCACGTCTCCCGGTGGGCAGGAGTGCATCGGGGACTTCCGGGCGGGCGGCGAGGTCCTCTTCCGGCCGACCGCGTACGAACCGATGCCCCGCTGACGCGGAAACCGCCGATGGGCTATCTCCTGGACGGCTTGCGCGATGCCCTTGGACTGCTGGCCGGCTTCGACCCGGAGGTCTACGCGATCGCCTGGGTCTCGGTCTGGGTCAGCCTGGTCGCGACGGCCGCCGCGGCGCTGGTCGGCGTCCCGCTCGGGGCCGGGTTGGCGGGGAGGGATTTCCGGGGCAAGCGGCTGGTGGTGGGTCTGGTCAACACGATGCTGGCCCTGCCGACCGTCGTGCTGGGGCTCTTCCTGTACGCCCTGCTGACCCGACGGGGCGTCCTCGGCCCGCTCGGCCTCCTCTTCACGCCCTGGGCGATGGTCCTCGGCCAGTTCATCCTGGCCACGCCGGTCATCGCCGCCCTTGCGCTGGGGTCGTTGCAGGGGGCGGATCCGCGGGTCGTGCAAACCGCGCGAACCCTGGGCGCCTCGCCGTTTCGCGCCCGCCTCACGCTTCTCCATGAGCTGCGCTGGGCGATCCTGGCGGCCGTGATGGCGGGATTCGGTCGTGTCTTCTCGGAGGTCGGCATTTCGATGATGCTGGGGGGGAACATCCGCGGCTGTACGCGAAACCTGACCACCGCCATCGCCCTGCAGACCAGCCGGGGCGAGTTCGCCCTGGGGATCGCGCTCGGCCTGATCCTGCTGGTCGTGGCGGCCGTGGTGAATTTCGGGGGCCAGGCGATCGTGGCACGGCGGACGGCGTGACCGCGGGTCCTGTCGGGATTCGCTTGCGCCCTCCGTCGCCGCGTAGTCGGATTCGGCTTCACCGTCGGGGTCGTGACCATGGGCAACCGTTCGGATGCACGCTGTGCCATGCCCGTGCGGTCCGCGGCCCCGACCGGGACGGAGCCTGCCTACCGCCTGACCGGCATCCGCGTGCGGCGCGGGGATTCTGTCGTGCTCGACGTGCCCGCCCTGGACCTCGAGCGGGGAGGGCTCCACGTCTTCGTCGGCCCCAACGGGGCCGGCAAGACGATGCTTCTGAACCTCCTGAGCCTGCTGGACCCGCCGGCGGAAGGCCAGCTGGTCCTGGACGGCGAACGCGTCTTTCCCGGCGCGGGGCCGTCGCCGGACACGGTGCGGCGGGTGACGCTCGTGGCCCAGGACCCCTATCTCTTTGACGTGACCGTGCTCGGGAACGTCGTGTACGGCCTGCGCCGGCGCGGGATGACCGGGTCGGTGGCCTGTGACGCGGCCCAGGAGGCGCTCGCCCTGGCCGGGCTGGCGGGTTTCGGGCACCGCCGGGCGCGGACGCTCTCGGGGGGCGAGGGGAAGCGGCTGGCCATCGCGCGGGCCCTGGCGCTTCGGCCCGAGATCCTGCTGCTCGACGAGCCGTTCGAGAATGTCGACGCCGAGAACGTCCTGCGCATCGAGGCGCTGCTCCGGGAGATCCTCGCCCGATCCGGCCTCACCGTCGTCGCGACCACGCACGACCTCGGGCAGCCCTATCGGCTCGGCGCGCGCGTCCGGGCGCTCTACCGCGGTCGCGTCGTCGATGCCCCGCCCGACAACGTCTTCACGGGGACGCTCGAGGACCGGGCGGGCGAGAAGCGGTTCCGGATCGACGGGGGGATCGAGCTCTGCGTCCTCGCGGACCGGACGGGGCCGGCCTGCGTCGCCATCGACGCCCGCGCCGTGATCCTGTCGAAGACGCCGCTCGACTCGAGCGCCCGCAACCAGTTCTCCGGACCCATCACGTCCACGGCGCTCTGCCGGGACCACGTCCGGGTCACGGTGGACATCGGCGTCCCGCTTTCCATATGGATCACGCCGCAGTCGCTGCGCGAGATGGCGCTGGGGGCGGGAGACCGCGTGGTGGTCTCGTTCAAGGCCTCGGCCGTTTCGGTCTTCTAGGCGCGCGGGTGAGGACGTCCCGGATCGCGTCGCGCGCCCGGATCGAGGCGAGACAGTCCCGCCCGTCGGTGTGGACCGACACCGTGAGCCCGCGCGCCCGGAAGACGGCCGGGAAGATGGCGCGCGAGGCGCGGCCCGGCTGGACGGAGCAGAAGAGGATGCGCCGCCGCTCCGCCTCGCGTCCGATACGGAGGTTGAGCGACGGGTCGTCGGTGGCCGCGACCACCAGCCGGGAGACGCCCAGGCGTCCGGGTCGGTACGCGGCCCGGATCCACCGGAGCGCACCGCGCCGGGCGAGGCGTTCCAGCGGCGGGGCGAGCACGGGGGAGAGGACGGTGACGCGTGCGCCCGCGTTTGCCAGCGTCCGGATCTTTCTCAGCCCGACGCGCCCCCCTCCGATCACGAGGCAGGGCAGACCGGCCACGTCGATGCCCAGAGGCAGGTAGCGGGGGGCGGGGCGGCGAGGTCGGGACCCTGTCGTCGTGATCACCGGTTTCCCCTGGTTCCGCGTGGAGGCAGACCCGCCGGCCTCGCCGGGAAGAGATCCGTCCGTCCGCCTTTGATCGGCGGGCGTCCGGGGGGGACGGCGTGCGCTAGCCGCTCGTGGCGGCCTTGACGACGTCCCCCACGGTGACGATCCCCACGAGTTGGCCCCCGTCCATCACGGGGAGGTGTCGGATCCGCTTCAGGGTCATCAGCGACATGCACTCGTTGAGGGGGGTGTCGGGCCGGACGCTGACGACGTCGGGCGTCATCACGCCGCGGACCGTGGTATTGCGCGACGACTTTCCCTGGAGGTAGACCTTCCGGGCATAATCCCGCTCGGAGAAGATGCCCGCCACCTTGTCGTTCTCCACCACCACGAGCGCCCCGACGTTCTTTTCGTCCAGCAGCTTGATGGCGTCGTACACCTGGGCGTCCGGCGAAATGGTCCAGACGGTGCTTCCCTTGGCGGCCAGGATGTCCTTGACGAGTACCGGCATGGTTCCCCCCCCTGGTGGATTTCCGGGTGCCCCGCGGGTGGTCTCCGTCTTCGTCCGTCAGTTATATTGCGCCGTCGGTCGTGGCGCTGTCAAGGCCTTTGTTTCAACAGGCGGCGCTGCCGCGGCGGATGACGTCACGGTCTTACACGGCGCGTCGAGGGGGGCGGGCGCCGCCGATCGGATCAACCTTGCAACAAATTCCACGGGCGTGGTATGGTCAGGGGCCGTTGACTATTGAGAGGATGAGGCCGTGGTCCGTTTCAACCGTCCCCGGCTCGAGCGGCTGATGAAGTACTACCAGTTCATCTGCGAGCAGACCTGCGCGGTCAGTCCCGTCAAGGTCATCATCAGCAACGTGTTCTCCGAGGCGCTGGAGATCGACGACACGCTGGTCCGGAAGGACCTGGCCTCGATCGGGATCCGGGGGCAGCCGAATGTCGGATTCGACGCGGCCAAGATCTGCCGGGCCGTGAGGCGGACGCTGGGGTTCGACCGGCAGTTCAAGGCGGTCCTGGTGGGGGCCGGCCACCTGGGCGGCGCGGTCCTCGGCTACACGGGGTTTGACCGGTACGGCCTCAGCTTCGTGGCGGCCTTCGACAAGGACCCCAAGAAGATCGGCACGAAGATCGGGGATTGCCCCATCCGGTCCATCCGGGTGATGGAGTCTTTCATCATCCGGAACCACATCCCGCTGGCCGTCCTGACGGTGCCGGCGACGACGGCCCAGGAGCTGACCAACCGCCTCGTGCTGGCGGGGATCCGGGCGATCTGGAACTTCAGCTCCACGAAGGTCCTGTCGCCGGAGCGGGTCTTCATCCGCCACGAGCACATCTCGTTGGGGCTCTCCGAGATCGCCTATTACCTGAAGGGCAAGGAGTGATCGAGGCGGGCCTCCGGGGGGATCGCCCCCCGGCCCCGGTCCCGATCGTCGGCGCCCCGAGGGCCATGTCCCGTTAGCCCCATTCCGTCTGGCTTTCTCCGATCCGGGGGCCACCCGATGCGTCCTGCGACTGATACGTGATTATATTCACGAGAATACGTGAATATATTCTCGAAAACTCTTGACACGGGGCGGGAGGGGGGCTTAAGATTCTCTCGCATCGCTGGGGCTTTCGCCCAAGTCGCGACATCGCGCGCATCATGTCGGACCTGCGAGGGAGACCTGGCGGCGATACTCTATCCGGGGGCTGGTTTCGTCAGTCGAGCCGCTGCTCTATTTAAAGGAGGGACGGGGCATGCCGAGCTTTGTGATTCCCAGTAAGTGCGACGGGTGCAAGGCCCTCGACAAGACGGCCTGCCAGCACATCTGTCCGAACGACCTGATGGTCCTGGACCAGAACACGAAGAAGGCGTTCAACCGGGATCCGGCCATGTGCTGGGAGTGCTACAACTGCGTGAAGATCTGCCCGACGCAGGCCGTCGAGGTCCGCGGCTATGCAGACTTCGTTCCCCTCGGCGCCACGGTGTCGCCGATGCGGAGCACCGACTCCATCATGTGGACGGTGAAATTCCGGAACGGGATGCTGAAGCGGTTCAAGTTCCCCATCCGGACCACGGCGGAAGGCAAGGCGGTCCCGGACGGCGGCTGGAAGACCGGCGGCGACCTGAAGAGCCCGCTGCTCTTCACCGAGCCGGAGTCGTCGGGCATGGCGGCGCTGCCCAAGCTGTAACAGGCCGGATCCCGTTGGGGCGGTTTCATCGTTTGCGTGCATATGGAGGAAATCATGAAATCGGACAGCTTTCAGACCGTCGAAGTCAGCACCGACCTGTTGATCGTCGGCGGCGGCATGGCCGCCTGCGGCGCGGCCGTCGAGGCGGCGTACTGGGCCCGGCAGAACAACCTGAAGGTCACGCTGGTTGACAAGGCGGCCGTTGACCGCAGCGGCGCCGTCGCCATGGGGCTTTCGGCCATCAACCAGTATGTCGGGTTGAAGGACGGGCAGAACACGCTGAAGGATTACGTGAAGTACGTGAAGAACGACCTGATGGGCGTCACGCGCGAGGACCTGGTCGCCAACATCGCCCGCCACGTGGACTCGACCGTCCACCTCTTCGAGAAGTGGGGCCTCCCGATCTGGAAGGACAAGAACGGGGCCTACGTGCACGAAGGCCGCTGGCAGCTGATGATCAACGGCGAGTCGTACAAGGTCGTCGTGGCCGAGGCGGCCAAGAATGCCCTCGGCGCCCAGAACATCTTTGAGCGCGTCTTCATCGTCGGGCCGCTCATGGACGGCGACCGGTGCGTCGGCGCGGTCGGCTTCAGCGTCCGCGAGAACAAGTTCTACGTCTTCAAGGCCAAGGCCGTCCTCGTGGCGATGGGCGGCGCGGTGCACGTCTTCAAGCCCCGCTCCTCCGGCGAGGGCCTCGGCCGCGCCTGGTATCCGCCTTGGAACTCCGGTTCCAGCGCCTACTTCACCCTGAAGGCCGGCGCCGAGATGACCTGCCAGGAAGTCCGCTTCATCCCTGTCCGGTTCACGGACGCCTACGGGCCCGTCGGGGCGTGGTTCCTGCTCTTCAAGTCGACCGCCACCAACGCGCAGGGTGAGAATTACATGCAGACCCGCGCGGGCGAGCTCGAGAACTGGCAGCCCTACGGCAAGGTCAAGCCCGTTCCGGCCAACCTCCGGAACTACCTGGGGATGCTGGACGTGCTGGCCGGCAAGGGTCCCATCTACATGCAGACCGCGCAGGCGATCCAGCGGCTCTCCGAGGCCGTCCAGGATCCGAAGGAGCGCGCCAAGAAGCTCAAGGAGCTGGAGTCTGAGGCGTGGGAGGACTTCCTGGACATGACGATCTCCCAGGCCATCCTCTGGGCCGCCTCGAACGTGGCCCCGGAGGAGAAGCCCTCCGAGATCGCCGCGGCCGAGCCCTACTTCATCGGCTCCCACTCCGGCGCCTCCGGCGCCTGGGTGTCGGGTCCCGAGGATCTGCAGTCCCCCGAGTCCAAGAAGGACTACTTCTGGGGCTACTGCAACATGGCCACCGTCAAGGGCCTCTTCTGTGCCGGCGACGCCTCCGGGGCATCCAGCCACAAGTT
>CAYUME010000174.1:2351-8594 GCA_964445475.1 uncultured Planctomycetia bacterium | reverse complement strand
CGGCGAGCTTCGCGAGCCGCTCCTGGAGCTTCTCGCGGTCGTAGTCGGAAGTGGTCGTCTCGAGCTCCCGCTTGATCTGGGCGATGCGGCCCTGGATGGCCTTCGTGTCGCCAGCCCCCTCGACGAGCGTGGTGGTCTCCTTGGCGACGACGATCTGCTTGGCGCGGCCGAGGTCGGAGAGGGGGAGGTTCTCGATCTTGATCCCGAGGTCCTCGAAGATGGCGCGGCCGCCGGTGAGGATCGCGATATCCTCGAGCATGGCCTTGCGGCGGTCGCCGAAGCCGGGGGCGCGGACGGCGCAGCACTCGAGCGTCCCGCGGAGGCGGTTGACGACGAGCGTGGCAAGCACCTCGCCCTCGATCTCGTCGGCGATGACGAGCAGCGGCTTCCCGGTCTGGGCGACGCGCTCCAGCAGCGGCAGGAGGTCCTTCGCGCTGGAGAGCTTCTTCTCGTGGACGAGGACGTAGCAGTCCTTCAGCTCGCACGTCATCTCGGCCGGCTTGGTGACGAAATGCGGCGAGAGGTAGCCCTTGTCGAACTGCATCCCCTCGACCCACTCGACCTCGTCCTGGATCCCCTTGCCCTCCTCGACGGTGATGGCGCCGTCCTTGCCGACCTTCTCCATGGCGTCGGCGATCATCTTGCCGATCGCGGCGTCGCCGTTGGAGGCGATCGTGCCGACGGCGGCGATGTCCTTCCGGTCCTTGACCTCGACGGACATCTTCTTCAGCTCGGCCACGACGGCGTCGACGGCCCGGTCGATGCCGCGCTTGATGTGGATGGGGCCGGCGCCGGCGACGACGTTCTTGAGGCCCTCGAGGAAGATGGACTCGGCCAGCAGGGTGGCGGTGGTGGTGCCGTCCCCGGCGACGGAGCTGGTCTTGGAGGCGACCTCCTTGACCATCTGGGCCCCGATGTTCTCGTAGGGGCACTCCAGCTCGATCTCCTTGGCGACGGTGACGCCGTCCTTGGTGACGGTGGGGCTGCCGTAGGACTTCTCGATGACGACGTTGCGGCCGCGGGGGCCGAGGGTGACGGTGACGGCGCGGGCGAGCTTGGTGACACCCGCCTTGATCTTCTCGCGGGCCTCCTGGTCGAACGCGATCATCTTGGCGCCCATGCGGAACCCCTTTCAAATCAGGTTGGCTTTTCGACCCATGCTTTATATAAAAACAGGCCTTCCGATCGACAGTTCTTACCTTTAAGCAAATCATGTGCCAGCCGGGACCGGCTAGGGGTGATGCATCCACTTGAAAGACAGCAACTTGCGACCTAATGGAGGGCGAAAGGGACATGGCGGTGTGCCAAGATGGCATCACGGGTGGCAGGAGGCCCGGCCGGGGGGCATCGGGCGTCAGGGCCGCCCCACAGCACCGACCGGGCGGGGTCACCGCTGGCGTTCGCCCCCGGTCTCCGCCCGCACCAGCTTCCCGATGGTCACGTCCCCCATCTCCCGCGCGAGGACGGCGTCCGCACGGGTCAGGAGGTCCTTGACCACGGCGGCCCCCTCCGCCCCCCCGCCGAGGGAGGGGTTCGCGCCGGAGCGCTGCATGGCGTCGAAAACATCCTTCACGGTGATCGCGGCCGCATCCCGCCCCGGGACGTACCCCGGCTCGGCCGACGCCACCTCGCGCACCAGGCCCGCCGCGCCGAGCCGGAAGAGGACCTCGTTGGCGAAGCGGACGGGGACGTTGAGGGACTCGCCGAGCCGGCGGAGGGTCACCGGCTCCCGCCCCGCCACGTACTCCCGGGCGACCAGGAGGATCGCGAGGAGCGCCAGCTCCATCTGCGCCGCGACGCTCGGCGGCTCCATCTCGATCTCGCGCCGGTACGTCTTCACGTTCTGGTAGGCGAAGGCGAACTCCGCCCCGAAAAGGATGATGGTCCACGACAGGTAGATCCAGAGCAGGAACATCGGGACCGCGCCGAGCGCGCCGTAGATCTTGTACGTCGACACCACGTGGGTGTTGTACAGGACGTAGCCGTGCTTCGCGAGCTCCCAGAGCGTCCCGCCGACGATGCCCCCCGCGAAGGCGGACTTCCACTGCACGTGGGTGTTCGGCATGAAATAGTACAGGAACGCGAAGCCGAACCAGGCGAAGACGAACGGCATCAGGGCGAGCAGGCCGGCGTTGACGAAGCCGACGCTCTCGCGGATCCACCCCAGGAGCCCGCTGCTCTCCACGAACGCCGTCGCCGTCATGGACGCCATGAAGACGACCGGGCCGAGCGTGATCACGCCCCAGTAGATGATGCAGCGCCAGAAGAACGACCGCCCCTTCTTCACCCCCCAGATGTGGTTGAAGGAGTCCTCCACGGTGGCGAGCAGCGAGATCGCGGTGTAGAGGAGCAGGACGATCCCGATGCCGCCGACCGCCCCCGCGTGGATGTTGGAGATCGAGTTGTTGAGCTGCTCCATGACGTCGCGCAGCCCCGGCGTGATCCGGTCGAGGGCCGCGGTGCGCAGCTCCTCCCCGGCCCGTTCCGTCCCGCCGAACCCCTTGAAGAAGGCCAGCGTGACGGCGAAGAGGGGGACGATGGAGAAGACGGTCTTGTAGGTGAGGGCCGCCGCCCGGAGCAGGAGGAGGTCGCGCAGGGTTCCCTCGACGACCAGGACGACGAGGCGGAGCCGGTAGACGAGGGCGGCGCGGAGCGCGCCGAGCGCGGTCGGCTCGACCTCCCAGAGGCCCCGCTGGACGAAGTGCCGGGCCCGGTCGATGCGCTCGCGGACGGGGACGTGGCCCTTGTCGGTCATGGCGCCAGTGGTGAGTGACATTTGAATTTGCAGGTTGCGACCCTTGGGGAGCAACCTGCAATTTGAATAGTATCGAACCACTAGTCCAGGATGTCCTTCACGTCCTTCGGCATCGCCGGGACCGTCCCCGCCCCGTAGCCCTGCACCTCGACCTCGATGTGCAGGGTGACGCGCTCCTCCGGCTTCCCCTTCGACGGCAGGACGCCGTTGATGCGGAAGAGCCGGGGCAGCGCGGGCTCGCCGCCGACGAGCACCTGGGCGCCCACCTCGGCCTTCTCCCAATCGAGGTCCTTCGCGGCCTCGTACTGCTCCTGCACCTTCGCCGCCAGCTTCTGCCGGTCGAGCGCCAGCGCATAGGAGCGGCACGGCACGCCGCCGACCGCCTCCCGCGCGGCCCCCTCCGTCGCGCCGCCCATCGACCCGAGCAGGAAGTCCATGGCGACGTCGGGGTCCTCGAGGCCCTTGCCGAGGCCCGGATCCCCGGCCTGCTCGGCGGTGAGCCACTGTTCGGTGCGGGGCTCGAAGACGGCCAGGCGGCCCCGGCGGCGGTAGAGGCGGACGCTCGGGTCCTTCTCGTCCTCCCGCCGCCCCTCCCGGTAGAGCAGGTCGCCCTGGCGGACGGCGGTGCCGGCCTGCTCGAAGGGGTCGGAGCCGCTCTTCCGGATGCTGGCCTTGTAGCGGGCGGTGTAGCCGGGCTGGGCCTTGACCGCCTCGATGGCCTTGCGGCAGGCGTCGGCGGGCGCGGGATCCTCCGCGCGCGCGGGGGCGCCGGGAAGACCGGCCGCCGCCAGGAGGAGGGCGAAGAGCCGTGCGGCCGGGCGAAGCGTCCTCTGTGCTATCGACAAAGCAGTCCGTCCTTCCGCGGCCAGAAATCCGGGAAAAGCCGGGATCTAAAAACCCCCCATGCCAAGCGGGAGTGGGGCCGAGCCACATCCCGTCTCAGCCGGGGATGGCGGTTTCACGTGCAAGACCCCTCGGCATGCAGCCGGACACGGGGAGCCCGCTTCCACGGAAACGGGCCCGGGCGAGCCGCCATGATAGCCTGCGCAGACGTGCATTGCAAAGCATGCAAGGAACAGCCTTCGGCAATCCAAGGGCATGAGGACTCCGGGGTTTGTCGCTGGGATGTCAGCACGGACGTCCCCGTCGGGACGCGGTCCGGCCGCGCCGAAGCCGCTACCCGCCCCCCCGGTGCCGCTCGAGACGCTGCCGGAGGTTCTCCTTGGCGCGGGAGAGCAGCGACTTGACGGCCTTGACGGTGGTGTCGAGGGCCTCGGCGATCTCCTGGTAGGACTGGCTGTGCCAGCGCAGGAGCAGCACCGCCATTCGCTGCTGGGGGGGGAGGGCGCGGACGGCCGCGATGACGGCGCGCCGCAGCTCCTCCCGCTCCAGGCTGTCCCCGGGAGGGACCGCGGTGCCGGGGTCGAGGAGCGCCCCGAACGCGTCGCCCGCCTCGTCATCCTCCGCCCCGCCCGCCGTCGACGCGGGGCGCGGCCGGTATTTCTCGCGGTCCCGGATCTCGTTGAGGCAGAGGTTCGTCGCGATCCGGTAGAGCCAGGTGGTGAACTTCGCCTCCGGCCGGTAAGTCGCGCGGGCGTTGTGGACGCGGACGAAGACGTCCTGGGCCATGTCGTCGGCGGAGGCGGGATCGCCGAGGTAGCGGTGGGTGAGGTTCACGACGCCCCGCTGGTGGCGGCGGACCAGCTCGTCGAAGGCCCCCGCGTCGCCTCGCTGGAAGCGCAGCATGAGCTGCACGTCGGGATCGGCGTCGTATGCGGGCATCGTTTGCGTCCCGGGTCTCCGGTCTCGGGTCCCGGGTCTCAGGCCGTGCAAGACAGATCACCGGGCCCTACGGGCTCACATCCGGGACCCGGCCCCCGGGCCCCTCACGTCCTGAGGCGTCGCACGTTCCCCTCGCGGACCGTCACCCCGGCCTCGTCGAAGTGCTCGAGGAGGGGGATGACGTACCGGCGGGTGGTGCCGAGGAGGTCGCGGAACTTCGCGCTCTCGATCGGCCCCCCGGTCCGGATGGTCTCGACGAGGAGCGCCTTCGCCGCGTCCAGGGCCTCCCGGTGGATGAGGGTGTCCTCCTTCAGGACGGCGATCGCGCCCCGGTCGCGGAGGAGCTGGAGGACGCGGTTGACGCGGTCGGGGGAGGCCTTCGGGAACCGGGCCTGGAGCTCCTTGCGCGTCGGCGGGGCGAACCGCCCCTCGCGGAGGGCCTGCTCGATCGCGCGCGCCATCTCCTCGTCCTCGCGCGCAAGGCGGGGAGCGAAGCTCGCGCGGTGGAAAAGCCGCTCCCCCCCCGCGCCGGCGGCCTCCACGACGGCGCCGGTGGCGCGGGCGGCGCCGAGGGCCGCCTCGAAAAGGTCGGGATCGAGGCCGGCGGCGGCGCGGAGGGCCTGGCGATCGAGGCCCACCCGAAGCGGCTGCTGCCGGTGGTGCCGATCCAAAGCCTCCGCGATCATCTCCCGCGCCCGCGCCAGGCCCTCGACGTGAACCACCCGCTTCCCGTCGGCCAGGGGCACGAGGCGGCTGGCGGCGCGGAGCGACTCGGCGAAGGCGGCGATCCGCGCGGAGGGCTCCTGCGCCTCCACCCCCCACGCCTCGAGCGTGGCCGGGACCGGCCCGAACCGCCGGAGGGCCGCCTCCGCCCGCGCTTCGGGCCGGTCGAGTCCGTCCGCCGCCGCCTGCAGCTCCGCGAGCGCCTCCGGGCGCTTCCGCCGCCGCCGGGTCTCCGATGCCCCCAGAACGCGCCCCCCGCCGATCGTCCACATCGGCGACTGGAGCCTCACGACGAAGGGGTCTCCCAGCCCCACCACGACCGGCTCCTCGAGCCGGAACTGGACAAGGGCCTGCTCGCCCGGACGGAGGACGTCGCGGTCGAGCAGGGAGACCGTCCCGACCTGCTCGGCCGTGCCGGCGTGAAAGCGGACGGCGGCAAGGTGACGGAGCGGCCGCCCCTCCGCGCCCGCCCCCGGCATCCCTTCCGGCAGGTAGCGGAAGAGCGCGTCGACGCAGGGGGCGGCGCGGAAGTAGCCGGGCGCCGCCACCACGTCGCCGCGCTTCACCCGGGCGTGGTCGACGTCGGCCAGGTTGATCGCCGAGCTGTGGCCGGCCCGCACCTCCGCGACATCCCCCTTGTAGGCCTGCAGTCCCCGCACGCGGCCCTTCAGGCCGGCGGGGAGGACCTCCAGGATATCGCCCATCCCCGCCCGGCCGGAAAGCGGCACGCCGGTCACGATCGTCCCGTGCCCTTTCGCCGAGAAGACGCGCTGGATCGGCATCCGGAAGACGCCTTCAATCTCCCGCGGCGGCGTCGCCTGGACCATCGCCTCCAGGGTCTCCTTCAACCGGTCGATCCCCTCGCCCGTCGCCGCCGAGACGGGGATCACCGGGGCCCCCGCCAGGAACGTCCCCTTTACGAGCCCGCGGATCTCCTCCGCGACCAGGTCGGCGAGGTCGCGCTCGACCAGGTCGACCTTGTT
>CAYUME010000174.1:0-2335 GCA_964445475.1 uncultured Planctomycetia bacterium | reverse complement strand
AGCCCCCGGCGGAGGCCGAGCAGCGTCATGATGTGAAGGTGCTCGCGCGTCTGCGGCATGACCCCGTCGTCGGCGGCGACGACCAGCAGGACGAGGTCGATGCTGGTGGCCCCGGCGACCATGTTCTTGATGAACCGCTCGTGGCCGGGCACGTCGATGATCCCCACCTTCCGGCCGTCCCGCAGGAGGTAGGGGGCGAACCCGAGGTCGATGGTCATCCCCCGCGCCTGCTCCTCGGGCAGGCGGTCGGGATCGATCCCCGTCAGGCGCCGGACGATCGCCGACTTGCCGTGGTCGATGTGACCCGCGGTGCCGATGATGATGCTGTAGATGGGGGCCGATGACGGCATGCGAAGCCCTCGCCCCTCCGGAGCCATCCTTCGCCCGACGGGCATCTCGTCGCGCCGGCCTGCGGCAACCGGACGGACGTCACCGGTCGACGGACAGTCCTCCCGTTCCATCCTATCGGGATTCGTCAGGCATGGCAATCGAATGGGGAGGAGACCAGGCGTTCCCCATCCCCCGCCGGGGCGGGCCCGCGGGGTCCCTTCCCGCCCTTCCGGTTAAAGAGAGAAAGAGAAGGTAACCCATCACGCGATTTTTTCGGATTATTTTTGATGGCGGTGCCCCTGCAAACGGCGCGCCCTCGCTGCGCTCGGTCACGCCGTTTGCAGGGGAAGGGGTCCCGGGGGCGGGGGGCCTCCGATGCCGGCCCCCCGCCAACCCCCCGGCTGCCAAGGGGTTGGGAGAAGGAGGTCGGGGTGGGGGTGTTCCCGGGCCGAGCGGGAGGGAGTCCCCCTCGCGGAGACGGGCGGGACGTGTCGATCTATCTTGCAGGGCGAGAAGGCGACCGGCTCCCCCCGTTTCTCTCTTTCTCTTGGATACTCCGAGGGGAGCCGTGTCGCTCGAAGGGGCGGCGCCGGGGCCAACGGCAGCCGCCAGGGCGAGTACACCGTGTGGGAGATCGGGCCGAGGCTGGGGAGAAAGGATCCCCTCATGAATACTATCGCTCAGCCGTTGCGTTTCCTCAAGGGGGAATTTCCGCTGGAGGCGTGGAAGACCGCGATGCGGGACCGGCGACGCCGGCCCCAGATCCCGGCAGGGACCGTTGGGCAGCTGGTCGTGGAGATGGTGTCGCGGAGCCAGACGAGCGTGCTGTCGGTGGACCAGGCGGCGCGGCTGCCGGAGTGCGTGGCGTGGCATGGGAGTCGCCGCGCGATGGTCGCCTCGGATTCGACGATCGTCCGGTCGCTTTCGGGATTCGACCTGGAGCCGGTGCGGGAGGCGCTGTGGGAGTCGTCGCGGCGGATCGGGAGACGGGAGGGGATGCGGATGCAGCTCCCGTCCGGGCGGAAGGTGCGACTGGGAATCCTGGACGGATCGGAGTGGGGCCATTTCACGGGATCGGTGCTGGTGCTGGCCGGGAAGCGGGCGACGGTAGTGGCGGGATACGAGATGAGCGAGGGGCGCGGGCACGAGCTGGCGGCGTCGCGGAAGCTGCTGGACGAAGGGCTGCGCCATCTGGGGCGGGGTGCCGTGGATCTGCTGGCCGTGGACGGGTTGTACGTGACCCACAACGACTTCCGGTGGGGCGTGGAATCGGGAGGTTGCCACCTGGTGGTGAAGACCTCCGAGGAGACGCTTACCGTCGTCCAGGACGCCCGCGAGCTCTTCTTCGGGAACCCGGCGGAGATGGAAGGGAGCCTGGAGCACGTCCGGGGGATGGATGCGGAGCGCGGGATCGAATACGAGATCCTCGCCGCCGGTGGATTTCGGTGGGGAACGCTGCCGTATCCGCTGAAGGTGGCGTGGGTCCGGGAGCGGTTCCTGAAACCGAAACTCGGCCGTCCGGCCGAGACGACCTTCTGGGTGATCACGACCGACGAGACATTGCCGGCCGAAGACCTGCGGGAGGTGGCGCATGGCCGCTGGCGGATCGAGAACGGCATCTTCCGGCGGCTGAGCGGCTTGGTGGACAGCAAGCGCCGGCTCACGGCGAGCGACGCGGTGCGGGAGGCCCTGATGGGACTGTGGTTTCTCGGCCTCAATCTCCTGGGCAGCTTCCTGGGGTGGACGGGGATGGATCGCCGCCATCCCACCTATCCCACGGTCAAGGTGACGTGGGGCTGGATCACGCGACTGTGGACCCGGTCCCACGTGCTGAGCGCCCCCGTCGTGACGTGAGTCGGTGGCGGTTGCCGCCCCCGGGTCCGCCCCCTCGCTTCTCGCCCCCGAGTCGCGTGACGCGGACGCGAAAACCGGATGGAACCGGCCCGGGGATGCTTCGCCTTCTGCGGTCCTGCCCCGCGGGCGGGCCCGCCCCGGCTACTCCTTT
>CAYUME010000173.1:7697-8672 GCA_964445475.1 uncultured Planctomycetia bacterium | reverse complement strand
GCCTGGCGTCCCCGGCCGGGACCAGCCCAGCTCGCCGAGGAGTCGTTTCGTCATGGATACAGGAAGTCCCAGCACGGTGCCCAACTCTCCCGAGACCAGCGAGACATAAGGGTCTTTTTCGTCTTCGATCAGATATCCGCCCGCCGAGGTCAGCACTCGGGGGGCGGACGTGTATTGCTCTATCTCTTTTTCGGACATGGGATTAAGGCGAACCCGGGACCGGTCGACCCCCTCCGCACGGCGCCCGCTTGCGGCCTCGATAAGGCAGACGGCCGTGATGACCTCCGTCTCCCGTCCCATTTGCAGCCGAAGCATGGCGGCGGCCTCTGCCGCGTCCCGTGGCTTGCCGAGGATTCTATATGCGGCTCCGGTTCCCGAGGCCGGATCCCAGGTGGGACGGATTGCGTTTCGGGGGCAGCCGGGGGGGGGCGGGGGATCGAGGGGGAGTACGACGAGGCTGTCGGCCCCGAGGACGAGGCCCGTCCTGAGGCGCAGGGCGACCGCCTCGGCCTTGATCCGGGCGAGGCGGGCCGCCTTCGTGTCGGGCGACTCTCCAGGCTGGTCGGTCTCGTCAACCCCCGACACGACCACCCGGAAGGGGATTTCCATCCGGCGGAGAAGCTGGGCGCGGGCGGCGGAGGCGGAGGCGAGAATGAGTTCCTGGAGCATCGATTCCGGGTTCGTCCGTGGGACGGGGGAACGGCCACGGAACGGATTGTACGGGGATTTCCCGGGATGATTCAACGTTTCAGCGCATCGACGAACAGGCCGGGGCCGAGGGGCGCATTCCCCCCGCCGGCACGGACAAAGGATTTCTGTCACAATTTGCGTCTCCATCCCATATATTGAATGACCCGGGCTCGCACGGCCGGGGACCCGTTCAGGGGTGTTGCGCATGAGCGAGGGATCGTCCTGCCGTTACTCCGCGTCGGTGCTCGAGGCCCTCGTGGGGGAGGCGCCGGCCGACGAGGCCGG
>CAYUME010000173.1:4697-7687 GCA_964445475.1 uncultured Planctomycetia bacterium | reverse complement strand
CTCCTTCGCCTGCACGACGCGCTCGGTCGGGCCCGCCTGGTCGAGCCCTTGGCCTTCTCCAAGGAGGCCTGCATTTCCCCTGAGACGCTGGCGGCCTGGGTTGCCGGGGGCCTGGACGGGGCCGAACGGGATGCGGTCGAGTCCCATTTGTCGAATTGTCCCGCCTGTCGCCGGGATGCGGTGGAGGAGGAGGCCGTTCCCGTCTCGCCGGTGCCCGCACGCGTGCTGGCGAGGGCTCGCGAGGCGGTCCGGGGCTGGCACCGAACCGCGGCCGCTGTCGCGCGGGATCCGGAGGGGACGTTCGTGCGCATCTCGCCGGCCACCTGGATGCTGGTCCCCTTGGCCGCGGCCGCGGGGTTGGTCGGGGGCATCCTGGCCGTCCGATGGTTTGCGCCGGAACCCGTTCCCGTGACCGTGACGCCCGAGATCGTCCGGTCGGCGCCCAGCCCCGCCGTCGATGCGCTCCACGCGCTCCTGCAGCGGCAGACCGCGCTTGAGGCCCGCGCGGCCGACCTGGACCGGCGCCTGGCGGCTCGCCAGGGGGCCGGCGAGGCGGCGGCGGCCGAGTCGAAGTCGCTCGCCGAGGCGTTGGACGAAGTCCGGACGGAGGTTCGCGCGATCGCCGAGTCCCAGCGTGCCTTGTCTGCGCAGGCGGCGGTCGCTCCCGCGCCGTCGACGACGCGGGTCCCGGAGACGCCCGATCGTCTCGCCCGCGTGCAGGAGACGCTGGCCCGGCTCCAGGCGGACCTGGAGGCGACCCGGCTCGCCCAGCAGGAGACCGACCGGGCGCTGGCGGAGGCGCGGCAGGCGCACGCCCGGAACACGGAGCAGGTGAAGGCGCTCGGAGAGAAGCTGGCGGCGGCGACCGCACCGGCCTCTCCTCCGCCGGACTACGAGACGCTCCTGGCGTCGATCCGTCAGGGGTCGCGGGAGGATTCCCAGCGGGCCCTCGAGGCCCTCCAGGGGCAGGGGCTGGGCATCCTCGGGCATGCCGTCGCCTACTACAACCGGGAGGCCCCGAAGGAGACGCGGGCCGTGGCGGGCGACGAGATGACGCGACGCGGTCCGAAAGGGGTCGACCACGACCTGATCCTGGCGCTCGCGCACGGGCAGGTGGTCGTCCGGCGCGAAGCCTTCTCCCTGCTGGTGAAGAACCGGACGCGCGGACAGGACTTCGGATACCTGGCCACGGCGGCCTCGGACGACCGCCAGCGCGCCCTGCTCAAGGCGGTCCGTTGGTGGGAGAACGAATACCGCGACGACTTCCCCGAGAAGGCGATGATCCAGCAGGGGGGCATGGTCATCATCCCCGGCGGGCCCATTCCCATCAAGCCGGCCCCGGCCGTGCCCCCGCCCGCGACCCCGGCGCCCACCCCGCCTCCTCCCCAGTACAATCCTCCCCGGTGAGAGGCGAGCGCCCTCCTGTGTCCGCATGTCCCCCCGGGCTGTCGGCGTTTCCCCTTTTGCGGTGACCGGACAGGTCCGGGGCCGTATAATGTGCCCGCGGTTCCGTGTGGAGGCGGATGGGGGTGTCATGGCTGAGGTGCGGCCGGGATCCGATCCGGCGAACGGGGGCGCGCCCCGCGCCGGGGTGCCGGAGGACCTGCTCCTGGTCCGCCGCTGCGCGACGGGCGACGCGGCGGCCTGGGAGGAGTTTCTCGCCCGATTCGCCCCCCTGCTGCACGGCGTCATCCGGAGGGTGCTCGCCCGCTACCGTATCGCGGACCCGTCCGAGGAGGAGGATGCCTTTGCCTCGGTGATCGAGGTCCTGCTGCGCGACAACGGGCGCGTCCTCCGTTCCTTCCGCGAGCCCTACAACCTGGCCGCGTGGCTCTCCGTCCTCGCGCGGCGCCAGTGCCGCGCCCACGTGGTGGCGCGCCGCGTCCCCGAGCGGGGCGTGGAGACGCTGGACGTGGCGGGGTCGGACGGGGCCGTCGTGGATGCGCTGGCGGATCGGGAGACGGCGGCCCGCCGGGAGGCCATCGGCCGCGCTATCCATTCGCTTCTCGACGAGCTGTCCCCGCGCGACCGGCTGCTCGTGAAGCTCTTCTACTTCGACCGGCGGAAATACCGGGAGATCGCCCGGATCGTGCGGATGCCGGCGGGCAACGTCGGGAAGACGCTGGCCCGGGCGCTGGAGAAGCTCCGGGAGCGCCTCGAGGCGTCGGGGGGCGCGCCGGAGTGACGGCGCGCCGGGGGGCCGCCGCCTTTTTCCTTCCACCGATTCTTTGACGGCCCCTTTCCCCGCGTGCTAATATGATGGAACGGTAGTCGGGGGCGGGCCGGCACCGGACGACGCCTTCCCGGGATCCCGCCGGAGGATGACGACCATGGCCGACGCATCGCAGGACGAGCCTCTCGATATCCAGAAGGTCATCGACGAGGGGGCCGAGCGGACGACGCTCTCCGACCTGGCCCACAAGGGTTTCAACAAGGTCAAGGTCCTCAACGAGCAGGCCGTCCAGGACCTCATCCGTCGGGCGGTCGACAAGGTCGTCACCTCCCAGACCGCCGACGAGCGGGCCCGGATCATCGCCAACTCGCGCAAGGAGCTGGACAAGCTCATGCGCGACGCCCGCGATTTCAAGTCCCGCGCGGAGCTGCTCGAGACGGACAAGAACGACCTTGTCAAGCAGATCGAGAACCTCCAGCGGCAGCTCCAGGAGCAGCGGAACCTCAACGAGCAGAGCGAGGCCCAGTTCCAGTCCCAGCTCCAGGAGATGGTGGAGCGCCAGAAGGGCATCTACGCCGACAACCAGGCCCTCCAGGGGGAGAAAGCCGCCCTCCAGATGGAGAAGGACCGCCTCGCCCGCCAGGTGGCCGAGGCGCAGGAGTCCACCGAGTGGCTCAAGTCGAAGCAGCGCGAGGAGCTGCAGGACGCCCTCGACGAGGTCGCCCGCCAGTCGGACGAGGTCGACGCGCTCAAGAAGGAGGTCGCGGCGGAGCGCGAGAAGGCGAAGGAGACGGCGGGCGCGAAGGGCCGCGTGGCG
>CAYUME010000173.1:0-4687 GCA_964445475.1 uncultured Planctomycetia bacterium | reverse complement strand
GGCGGAACTGGAGCGGGATCTGGAGGAGGCCCGGGCCGGCGCCGAGTCGTGGAAGAAGGAGCTGGCCAAGGAGCGGGAGAAAGGCCGCGAGGCGGACTCGGCGGCCACCGAGGAGCGTGCACGGCTGGAGCACGAGCTGAAGAAGGCCCGCGCCGAGGCCTCGAAGCACAAGGAGTCGATCGACGCCAGCGAGGAGCTGGTCAAGGAGGCCGGCGGGCGGGAGGAGCGGCTCCAGCGGGATCTCAAGCAGGCCCGCGCCGAGCTGGACGGGATCAAGGCCGAGATGGACCGCGAGCGGGAACGGGTCCGGGGCGTCCACGAGGAGTCGAAGGGCCGTCATTCCAAGCTCGAGCAGGATCTCGAGAAGGCCCGCGGCGAGGTCGTCTCGCTCAAGGAGGCGCTTGCCCGCGAACAGGAGAAGGCCCGGTCGGCCGAGGACGGCGTCAAGTCGCTCCACTCCTCCGTCCAGCAGGACCTCAAGCAGGCGGTCGGCGAGGTGACCAAGCTCAAGGAGCAGCTGGCGAAGGAGCAGGAGCAGGAGCGGGAGGTCCAGGAGGCGGCCCGGAAGCAGCAGGCCGACCTGCAGAAGGAGCTCAAGCACGCCCAGGGCGAGATCGGGACGCTGCGCGAGGCCCTGGCTCGCGAGCAGGAGAAGGCGCGGACGACGGAGGCCGGGGCGAAGGAGAACCGGGGCCACCTGCAGCAGGAGCTCAAGCACGCCCAGGGCGAGATCGTGAAGCTGAAGGAGGCCTTGGCGCGCGAGGAGGAGAAGGTTCGCTCCGCCCAGGAGGCCGCGAAGACGCTCCAGGCCCAGGTCCAGCAGGACCTCGCGGACGCCCTGGGGGAGACGACGAAGCTCAAGGAGATCCTTGGCGGGGAGGCCCAGTCATGATGAAGCTCTTCGAACCGCTCCGGCAGGAGCTGCGCCGCGTTCAGCACGATGCCGTGAAGGTCCAGGGGGAGCTGGCCCGGGCCCGCGACGAGATCGCGAAGCGCGAGGAAGCCCTCGCGCGGGAGCGCGAGCAGGCCCGCGCCGCCGGCGAGGCCGCCCGGGCGGGACAGGCGCGACTCGAGGAGGAGCTGGCCCGGGCCCGGTCCGAGGCCGCCCGGCTCGCCGAGGCCCAAGCCCGCGGCGAGGAGCGCATCCGCGAGGCGGAGGCCCGCCTGGCCGACGCCTCCCAGATGGACGAGAAGCTCGCCGCCGTCCAGCAGGTCCTCGTCCAGAAGCTCGTCTCCGCGCAGAGCGGATTCGACGAGAAGCTGGCGACCGCGCTCTCCGACCTCGACCGGCGCGGACCCGCCCGGACCGTCGTCGCGGGCCCCCGCGTCGACGTCGCCGGCTTCGGCGGGATGTGGCTCATCCAGGGGTTCCTCCGCCGGCTCCGCCTGCGGGACCTCCTCGTCGAGCACGTCCGCATCAACCCCGATCCCGTCGACTATGCGGCCTCGGAGCTGGTCCTCGCGCTCGTCTACGCCGTCATCGCCGGCCTGCGCCGCATCGACATGTCCGAGCTCTGGCACCAGAACGGCGCCTTCCTCGACCTGCTCGATGTCGACCGGTTCCCGGACGCGTCCGCCATCCGGCGCTTCCTGAACCGACTCGGCGCGACGGACGTCGACGCGATCTCGGCTCTGCACGACAGCCTTCGCGCCTATCTCGGCGCGATGCCGCAGCGGCGGAAGGATCTGGTCCTCGATGTCGACGCCGTCGTGAGCGCCGTCTCGGGGAAGTCGAAGGAGGGGAAGCCGATCGGCCGCTCCTACCATCCGCTCTACTGCTACGAGCAGACCTTCCAGGAGTTCTGGCACGGCGTCCTGCGCCCGGGCAAGGCGCTCCCGGCCGCCGGCATCCTCCCGTTCCTCCAGGACTGCCTCGCCAAGGTTCCCGCCGGCCTGCCCCGGTCGCGCGTCCGTCTCCGGCTCGACGCGCGCTTCTGCGACCGCCGGGTGGTCGAGCTGCTCGACCGGAGCCGCTGCGGGTTCGTGATCCCCGCGCGGGACAACCCCGGCCTGCGGGACCGGGCTGCGAAGCTGCGCTTCAAGCGGCTGGCCAGCGGCTGGAACGCCGGCGAGTTCAAGGGCAAGGTGGAGGCCGGGGCGTCCCGCTCCAGCCGTTTCGTCGTCCTCCGGCGCCTGGCGGGCGAGGGGGTCCACCTCGAGATCGCCCCCCTCTTCCGCAAGGAGAAGTACGCGTACTATGTCTTCGTCACCAACCTCAAGACGAGCCCCTGGTCGGTCTACGAGTTCTACCGCGGCCGGGCCGCCACGGAGAAGAACGCCCGCGATTTCCTCGAGACCTACCCGCTCGGCCAGGTCCCGCCCGCCCGGTGGCTGTCGAACGACGCCTTCTTCCGCATCCTGCTCCTCGCCGCCGACCTCCAGAACTGGTTCAAGCGGCTTTGCCTGCCGCGGGAGTACCTCGGCGAGCCGCTGGGGCGCGTGCGGAGCGACTACCTCCTCATGCCGGCCCAGCTCGTCCAGCAGGGTGGGCAGAACCTCCTCTTCCTCCCGCGGGACTTCCATGCCCGCGAGGAGTTCCTGAAGGTCGCCCGCGCGATCGTCCAGCTCAAGCTGCCGCCGCGGTTTGTCATGGTCCGGAAGCCGGCTCCGCCGTCGCGGGCCGCCGGGCGGACGAAAGGCCCGAAGCCGGGAAAAGCCGGGCGGAAAGCGCCGCGCCCGGCCAAGCGCCCCTAGACCGCGCGGGGATGGCGACGGTGTGACCGGATCGGGGCCCTGCCCCGGCCTTTTTCTGCCGGTCCCCCCCCCCTCCCCCCTCTGGCCGGTGAAGACGGATACCTAATCCTTGACCTCTACCCGGGGGTGACCCATACTACACCCCCTTTCGCGCTTCATGGGTGATCGGTTCCGGGGTTCCTGCGATGGCCGACCGTTTTGATTCGCTCTCGCTCGAGGAGCTGCGTCGGCTGGCGGAAGCGCGGGGTTTGACCGTCCGTCCGGGCACCCGGCGATCCCACCTCCTGAAGCAGGTGCGCGAGGCGGAGGCCGAGGCGCTCGCGTCCGCGCCCCGCGGGGATGCGCCCGGCTCCGGGGCCGGCGACCTCCAGCTCGAGATCAGCCGCGCCAAGTTCGACCTGCGCCCGGACGGCCAGCCGCCCCCCTGGCACGATATCCCGTGGGGCTACGGCGAGACGCGCGTCACCGCGATGCCGCGCGATCCCGAGTTCCTGTACGTCTACTGGGAGGCCACCGACGCGGCCATCGCCGAGGCCCGCGCCAAGCTCGGCAACGGCGGTCCTGGCGCCTTCTTCGTCCTCCGCGTCTACGATACCACCTTCCGCCACTTCGACGGGACCAACGCCAACGCCTATTTCGACGTTCCGGTCGACCGCGCCTGGAACCACTATTTCCTTCGCGTCGACCGCCCGCGCTCCACGTTCCACGTCGACATCGGGATGAAGAGCCACGAGGGCTACTTCGCCGTGATGGCGCGCTCGGGCGCGGCGGAGATGCCCCCGGCCGGCCTGTCCGAGGACGGCCGGGCCGAATGGATGACCGTCCACGCGGGCGGCCGCGCGCCGGGGCCGTCCACCTACCGCCACCGCTACGTCCCGCGCCCGGCCCCCCCCTGGGTGGGCCAACCGCACGGCGCGCACGCCGGCACCTCGGCCGCGTGGTCCTGGTCGTCGGCGGGAGGCGGCGAGGGGTGGGAGGTCGATTTCGAGCGCGTGCTCGCCTCCCTCATCGGCGGCGAGGCCGCGCAGCAGGGCGAATGGTACGAGCAGATCATGGGCGGGCGCGTCGTCCGCTGGATCCGCTGGACGGGCGGGCGTCGCCGGTTCGTCTGGCAGACGAGCCCCTCCGCCGTCTCCCTGCCCGCCGGCCTCTACGGTCCCGTCGAGATCTGGTTCGAGGGGCGGCGCCATGTCGTCCACGCGGGCGGGGCGGGGGAGGCCCGCTACGAGTTCGGCCCGTGGTACGTCGTCATCGCCGGAGCCGGCGCGCACGGCGAGCGCCGGATCTTCGACACGTGGGTCGTCCGCGTCGCCTGGACCTCCGGCGGCGGCATGGAGCGCGTCGAGACCCCGATGATCTACCGCCGCATCCTTGGCGCCTTCCGGCGCCGCACCCTCGTCGCCGGCGCCTCCGAGATGCTGATCCGCGAGGAGATGGGGGCCAGCGAGGAGTGGATGGCCGGAGCCAGCGAGCGGCTCTGGATCGGGGCCAGCGAGAGGATGATGGCCGGCGCCTCGGAGACGCTGGCCCTCGGGGCGAGCGAACGCCTCTGGCTCGGGGCCAGCGAGCGCTTCTGGGGCGGCGCCAGCGGGCTGGGCTGGGGCGGCGCCAGCGAGTTCGCCTTTGTCGGCGCCAGCGAGCGCCAGCGGGGCGGTGCCAGCGAGACGCTCTTCGGCGGTGCCAGCCGCCTGGGCGGTGCGAGTCTCTACGGCGGCGCCAGCGAGCGCCTCCTGGCCCAGGGCCCCGGGGGGCCTGTCGTTGGCCTGGCGCACGGCGAGGGGTGGAGCGGCTTCGCCTTTGTCCCCGCGGCGGTGGGGGAGGCCTCTGGCGGGACCGGCATTGCCATTCACGAGCTGCTTCCGTACCTCCTCCCGATCCCGGTGCCCGATCAGAACACGGAGGATCTGGCGAAGGCGGCCCTGTCCCTTCCGACGGTTCCGCCCTCCGTCGCGTCGAGCCCGGTCCCGGCGGTCCGGACGTCCGCGCCGGTGCG
>CAYUME010000172.1:0-8682 GCA_964445475.1 uncultured Planctomycetia bacterium | reverse complement strand
AGCAGGTCGCCGTTCACCTCGAAGTTGAGCGTGGGAATCCGGCCGAACGGCGTGTCGACCGGCGCGTGCTTCCAGATGTCGTCGAGGATGCCGATCGCGCGCTCCGACCAGGGGCTGGGGCCGAGCCACTCGGTCAGCGGGATCAGCCCGTCCTTCACGTACTCGGCGCCATCGAAGACGATGGCGTCCAGGTCCAGTTTCTCGCGCCGCCAGCCTTTCCTCGAAAACGAGTAGTCGTCGGGCAGCCGGTCGACGCGACAGGTGAGCCGGGTCTCGGTGCGGAGCATCTCCAGCATGCGGCCTTCAAAAAGAGCCCGGTCGGTGAGGGCGCAGGTCAGGACCATGAAGGGGTAGTTGTCGGCGGCGGAATCGCGGCCGTTCCAGAAGTCCCGGCTGTTGCCCAGATTGCGGGGGATGAGCCCGGTCTCCGGGTCGGCGTGGGCCAGCCATCCGTCAACGAAGCGCCGGCAGCGGTAGAGAGCCTCGGCGGCGCGGCGGCCGTTCGCCTCGGCCTGTCGGTACGCCGCCTCCACGGCGGCGTCGGGGGCGGGGCGGACCGGCGCCGCCAGGGGGGTGTCCCAGAGCGCCCGCATGTCGGGAAAGGCCTCGGCGCCGCCGCCTGCCGCGGAGACGCCGACGGCGGGAGCCGTCTGGAGCGTCATCTTGTGCGACACCGGCTTCAGGTCGGGGACCGGCTCGTCCGTCGTGCCCGGCCGGAGCAGGCGGACCTCGGAGAGGAATCCCGGCTTGCCCCCCGCGGCGGCGAACCGGATTCGGTACCGGTCCCCGGATGTCTTCTCCGGAACGTCCACGGCCAGCCACCGGAACCCGTCATACCCGCCGCCCCGGAGGGGGACCGCCTGCCCGTTGATCTCAACCGTCCCCTCGCGGGTGTCGTTCTTGGCGCCCCACCGGACGGCCAGCCGGTCTCCCGGGACGGGCCGGATGTCGATGTCCATCTCGAGGCTCGCGCGCCCGAGCCAGAGGTAGGGGACGCCGGCGTGCAATTCCGTGCCGGCCGCGCCCTCGAAGCGGATCCAGGCGAGGGGCAGGCCGTCCGGAGGCTGCCCGGCGGGCGTCGCGGCTTCCGCGGAAGCCGTCACGACGATCCTCGCGAGGATCAGGAAGCAGGACATCGCGGCGATCCGACGCATGGCATCCTCCCGTTCAAGGCGGCATCCGGGTGCCGACATTCATTGTACCCCATCCCCGCCGGCCGGCTACAATGGCCGCCGCGCCAAAGAGTGCACTATTCGATACTCCTCCGGGGCTCCCCCATGCACGCTGAACCGACCGCACCGATACATCGGCGGCTCTACAGCCCCAACCGGGGCCTCGCAACCCCGCGAAAGGCCGACGCCTTCCTCCCGCTTCCCGCCCCGCCCCGCGGGACGTCGGCCGAGCTGGGCGAGTGCCTCCGGCACGCCATGCTGGAGCCGGTCAGCGCCTTCGAATGGGACAGCCGCCCGGCCTGGCGGGTCCCGCCGCGCCGGATCGGGGACGACCTGTGGTTCTGTGCCCCGGCCCCCTGCCGCTTCCGGCTCGGCAACGCACGGGGGTGGCAGCGGCTCCGGCCCGGCGCACTGCTGCTCGTCCCCCAGGGTGTCGAGCACGCGATCGAACCGGCCCGACCGGGCACGCCCAGGCATCACTACAGTGCCCACTTCTTCCTGCGGACCTACGGGGGGGCCGGGCTGCTGGAGATGTGGCATCTGGGCGGCGCGCACGACCTCGCCGAGAACGATGCGGCGGCCGCCAGCCGCGCGCTGGCGCGGGAATTCGCCTGGCAGGCTCCCGGCTGGCGCCAGGCCATGGCGGCGTCGATCTGGCCGGTCCTGCTCGAGGTGCTCCGCCGGCAGACGGGTCCCCTGACCCGCCGGTCCCCGGGATCGCTCCGCCTCCTCGCCCGCCTCCAGCCCGTCTTCCGCCTGGCGGAAGAGCGGCTCGAGGATCCGGCCCTGACGGTGGGGGAGATGGCCCGGGCGATCTACGTCAGCGAGCCGTACCTGCGACGGCTGATGCGGCGGGCGACCGGGGCAGGACCGGTCGCCTATCTCCACCGTCGGCGGCTGGAGCGGGCGTGCGGGCTGCTGGCCGGCACGGAGGCCGGGCTGAAGCAGATCGCCGAACAGGCGGGCTTCTCCTCCCGCACGCTCTTCCACCGCCTCTTCCGCCGGCAGTTCCGCGTGACGCCGGCGGCGTACCGGGCACGGGAGGCCTGAGATCGCCCCGTGACGCTCGCCATGATCGGCGGGGCTTCCGGACGAAGGCGTGCGATGTGCGTGGTCCGTGGAACTCACCGCCGCGCAGCGGGAGGGACTTCCGCCGCCCCCCCCCCGCGGTGACTTGCCCCTCCCGGACCGGGAGAAAGGCGCCCATGCCCCCGGGCGGCCGCCGGCCGAAGGACCAGTTGCTCGCGCGCTACCGCATCTCCGAGCGGTTGGCGGCCCGCGTGGGGGCCCTCCTGTCCCGGGGCGTCGAGGTCTCCGGCGCCCTCCTCGAGATCGCCCAGCCGGCCTCCCCCGCCGAGTCCCTGCTGCTCCACCCCGACGTGCTGGCCCGGGCCGACCGGCTCGAGACGGCCGACCTGGCCGGGGTCGCGAAGACCGTGACCGGCGGGATCTCGATCCCCCCGCTCGTGGTGATCCCCGCGGACGGGCGCCGGGTGGCCGCGCTCGAGGAGGAAGTCCAGGCCGAGTCCGCCTGGTCGGGCCGCGGTTCGGGCAGCCGCGGCACCCTGCGGGAAGTCCCCCCCGTCTCCCTGCTCCCCGCCGGCGACGGCCTGCGGGGCCTCGGGATGACCGGGGGCATGCTGCGTCCGGAGGAAGCCCAGGGGCTCTTCCCCCCCGAGGCGCTCGCCCGGATCAAGCTCACGATCCTGACGGGCGTCGATCCGTCGGCAAAGATCGAGGCGGTGCGGCAGCTCGCCTTCGCGCCGATGGAGATGGAGGAGAAGGGGCGTCTCTGCCTGAAGGCGCTGGCCGAGGATCACCCGGGGATCCGGCGGGAGGCGGCGATCCTCCTGCGCTCGCTCGGCATCGTCTCGGAGGTCTCCGAGACGATCGCGGGCCTCTCCGAGGGGGAGGCGGGGGCGCGGAAGCTGGCGATGGCGCACGTCGCCGGCCTGCAGGCGCGCGTGACGCCGGCCGAGCAGCTCATCCTCCTCGCCGTGCTGCTCGCGGTGATCCGCGAGGAGAAGGACCCGACGCTGGCGGCCGCCGCCCTCGGGACGCTGGCCGCCTTCGCCCCGCGCGTGGCCGCGGACGGGGAGCTGCTCGACCGCGTGCTGCGGCTGCTCTACCCCCTGCTCGCGGGCGAGGCGCCGCAGGCGGACCCCGCCGCCGCCGCCCTGCTCGCCATCGGCCGGGCCGACCCCGTGCACGTCGGCCCGGCGCTGCAGCAGGAGTCGCAGACGGCGACGGATGCCCCCCTCCGCCGGCGCCTGCTCACGATCCAGGCCCGCCTCGAGGCGGGGGACGCCTCGGGGGCCGCCGCCGGGCGGCGCGGCGCCCTGGTCGACGCGATCGCGCGGGAGCTGGGCCAGGGGACGGACAGCGATCCGCTCTGCCGCCAGCTGGCGGTCGAGGCGATCGCGCTCGGGGAGGACGCCGTCCGGGCCCTGATCGAGGCCTTCCCCGCGGCGCTGGCCGAGCAGCGCCCGTTCCTGGTCAAGGTCATCGACGATGCGGCCACGACGGACGCGGCGCCGCCCTCCGCGCGCGCGGCGGCGGGGACGTTCTTCCTGAAGGCGTGGCGCTCCGGCGGCCGGATCCTCCGGCTCGCGCTGCTCTCGACGCGCCTCCCGCTCGACCCCGCCCTGCCCCCCGACCTGCGCCGGGAGCTCGCCCGTTGTTTCCTGGCCGACCTCCACGACGCGGGATTCCCTCACGTGGCCGATGCGACGGAAGAGGCGATCCGGCGCATGGGCCTGGAGGTCCTGCCGGCCGTCCGCGCCGTCGCCACGGAGAGCGTGCATGCGGTGGAGCGGGAGACGGCCGCGCGCCTCTTCGCGACGATCCTCCGCGACGCGCAGGACCGCCCCGCGCCCGCAGACGGCGGGATGCCCGCCCTCGAGGAGGCCGACGCCTTCCTGAGGGGGCTGGAGAACAAATCGCTCTGTTCGCCGGGTGCCACCGCGCGGGCCTTGGGGATCCTCCTCAGCGGCCCCCTTGCACCGCCGGCGCTCGTGGCGTCGGCCACGGCCGACTACCGCCGCCGCATGGTACGGACGGCGGACGTGGAAGACATGGTCTGCGCCCTCGGCTGGATCGCCTCCGGCCCCCGCGTCGCCCCCCCCCTGCGCCTGGACCTGCTGGTCCTCTTCGTCGAGCTGCTGCAGCGGGCCTCGGCAGACGCCCCCGTCACGCACCGCCAGACGGACGACGGGATCCGTCTCGATTTCAGCCCGCACGCGTCCCGGCAGACCGACTTCATCCGGGAGCTGATCCTCGCCGTCCGGCGGATCCTCGTCTCCGACGCCGCACGCGAGTCCCTCCCCCCCGGCCTGCGCGAGCGGGCCGCGCGCCGGCTCCTCGACAAGTGGCGGCTCGTCGCCAACTACGACGTCGTCTGGTCGCCCGGGAACGTGACGGACCTGGCCGACGCCCTCGGGGCGATCGCGGTCGCCCCGGGGGTCCCCGTCCCCCTCCGCGCCGACCTCCTGGCCAGCCTGCTCGACAACGCCCGCTCGATCCCGATAATCCGCATCACCGGGCGCGTCTGCTGCTGGGCGGGCGACGGGGAGCCCCCCGCGGCGGAAGGGGATCCGTCCGCCTTCGGGGCCCGCTGCCGCGAGGCGGCCGAGCAGTTCGCCGACATGCTCCAGCACGCCGACTACTCCGACCCGGAAGACCAGGACGTCCTGCTCGAGGCGATCGGCCGGATCGCGGGCTCCGCCTTCCCCGGCCCCACCCCCGCCGAGGCCGAGCTCGTCCGGCGCCGGCTTGTCACGTCCCTTTTCGACGGGCTGTCACACGGCCAGCGGAGGGCCCGCCTCGCCCTCGAGGCACTCGCCGCCTCCCCGCGGCTCCCCGACGACCTGACCCGGTCGATCCGCGAGCGGCTCGAGGACCACCAGGGCACCCCGTGAGCGGCACGAGGCGGGACGCCGTCCCGCCTTCGCCCGGCTGCCCGCCATTCCGGAATGTCGCATGGAACGATTCAGCAAGGCCCTGCTCGTCGCCGAGACGCTCGACGCCCATCCGGACGCCGCCGAGGTCTTCCGGCGGCTCGGCTACCGTTGCGTCGACCACGACGACTGGTGCGTGGTGATCGAGAAGGACACGCTGGAACGGGCGGCCGAGATGCACGGAAAGCCGCTCGACGAGCTGCTGGCGGCGCTGAACGCCCTGCCGCCGGCGCCGCCCTCGGGCGACGCCGGTCCTAAGGCGTCTGCCGCGCCGGCACCGGCGCCCTGATCGCGTTCTCCTCCCGACCGGACCCGGTCCGGTCGTCCCCGCCAAGCGAGGTCCGCCGTGCGCAACCTGCTGCTGCTCCTGGCGTTCGTGGTGACGGTCGTCCTGCTGGCCCGTGCACTGGCCCGGGTCCTGCGCCGCCCCCCCCGCCCCGTCCCGAGCGGGCCCGTCCCCGGGTGGGCCTCCTTCTTCTCGGCCGAGGCGTTCGACCGCTTCATCGCCGAGGTGCGCGCCTATTTCGACCGGAAGCACATGCACATCGCCATCAGCGACGGCCTCCTGCTCTGCGAGCACATCCTCGAGGGCCGGATGGGGCTCGTCAATATCGCCCAGCTCTGCCACCGGCACGCGCCGGAAGAGTGGGCCCGCGTCATCGCCGGTCACTTCGACAGCCTCCAGGAGGCCCGGGAGGACGAGCGCCGGCTGCAGGAGCAGATCGGCGATTTCACGGCGATCGCCCCCCGCCTCGCCCTCCGGATCATGCCGCGCAGCTGCCTGGACGAGCTGGGGGAAGGCAAGCTGGTCTACCGGGTGGACCTGGAGGACACGATCTCCGCCCTCGTCTTCGATCTCCCGCAGTCGGTTCGCAGCGTCCTGCCGAACGAGGCGCAGGCGTGGGACCGGCCGGAGCCGGACCTCTTCGCGGTGGCGCTGCGGAACGTGGCGCGCGGCCCCGCCCCCGCCTTCTCCGAGCAGAAGATCGCGCCGGGGGTGACGATCCGATTCGCCGTGGGCGACAGCCACTTCACATCGACCCACGCCCTCCTGCTCGACGCGCACCCCGGATGGGTCGGCCCCCACGGGGCGCTGGTCGGCATCCCCCACCGCCACGCCGTCCTCTGCCTGCCGATCGCGGACCGCTCGGCCGTGAAGGCCCTCCAGGTCCTCATCCCGACGATCGCCGGGATGCACCGCGAGGGTCCCGGCTCGGTCAGCCCCCATCTCTACTGGTACCGGAACGGCGCCTTCGTCCGGCTTCCGTTCGCGATCCGCAACCAGACGGTGGACTTCACCCCGCCCGACGACTTCGTCGAGATGATCAACGGCCTCGCGGAACCCGGAACGGAGAAGGGAAAGGATCCCCATGGAGACGTGCAAGCTCTGTAAGGAGGCCTTTCCCGACCGGAGGGCGCTCGACCGGCACGCCTGCCCGATGGCCGGGGGCGGCAAGGGGTCGGGCGGGGTTGGGCTCCGGTACGTGCTCGTGTCGGTGCTGGTCCTGGCCGCCGTGTCGGCCTTCACGTGGCTGTTCGTGGAGAACCGCTGGGCGGAGACGATCCTGGGGATCCTCGGGCCGGAGACGAACCCGGCCCACGTCCGCATCGCGAACGGCGCGGCCGCCCTCGTCTTCGCCGTGATGTGGTGGCGGCACCTGCTCGTGCGGTCCCCCTGGAAGAAGGGGGTGCTGGTCCTGCTGGCCCTGCTCGTCTGGGCCATGACGATGCCGTCGTTCCGGGCGTCGCTGGGATGAGACAGGCTTTCGCCCGCCCGCGCTCATGAGGCTCAAATGGGACCTCCACGTTATACGGCCGTCCTCTTCGACCTCGGCGGCGTCCTCGTCACGGACATCTGGGAGCCGCTGCAGGACTGGCTGGAGGCCCGCCACGGCCTCCCGAAGCCGGCTCTCGAGGCATTCGGCCTGTCCGTGGTCTGGGGCGACGAGTTCGCCTGCAGGCCCGACTCGCACGACGAGTCGGTCCTCTACGACCGGCTCATCCGCCGCTTCGACCTCCCGACGACCCCGGCCGACCTGGCCGCGCGCGGGGCGACCTTCGTGCGCCCCATACCCGGCATGATGGACCTGGTCCGGGAGCTGAAAGGCCGGGGGCTGACGGTCGGCATCTGCTCCAACAACAACGAGTTCTGGTTCGCGCGCCAGCGGGACGCCCTCGCGCTCGAACAGGAGATCGCCCCGCCGCACATCGTCTTGTCGTGCCGCGTGGGCGACAGGAAGCCCTCGTCGGGCATCTTCGAGGCCGCCCGACGGGCCGTCGGTGCGGCCTATGCCGAATGCGTTTTCGTGGACGACCGGAAGAAGAACGTGGAGGCCGCCGCGGCGTTGGGAATGACGGCCATCCACCTTCCTGACGAGATCCCGCTCGAGACGAAGCATGCGTACCTGAGACGGCAACTGGCCGGGCTCCGGAAAGGCTAGCGCCGCGATCGAGAGCGTCGGCCTCTTATCCCATTGCGCCATGCCATCCGCGCGCGACGACATCCTGGCAACCCCCGTCCAGTTCCTGAAGGGCGTCGGCCCGAAGAAGGCCGAGCTCTTCAAGCGGCTCGGCGTCGAGACCCTCCTCGACCTGCTCTACCATCTCCCGCGCGAGCACGTCGACTGGACCCGGATCACCCCCGTGGCGAAGGCCGCACCGGGGACGGTCTGCGCCGTCCGCGGCCGGGTCGTCGCCGCCCGCTTCAGCTTCTTCAGCCGGCTCGCCCGGCTCGTCGTCGGCCTCGCCGACGACTCCGGCACGATCGAGGCCGTCTGGTTCAACCAGCCCTGGCTGCGCGATCGGCTCGTGGCCGGCGCGGAGGTGCTGATCTCCGGCCTGGTGCGGACCGTGGCGGGCCGGAAACAGATCGTGCCGGAGCGGGGAAAGTATGTCATCCTCGGTCCCGGGTCCCCCGTCCCGGGTCCCGAGTCCAAGGTCCAGGGTCCCGGGTCCGAGGTGTCGGGCTCGAAACCGCCCGACCCGGGATGCGGCACGCGGGGCCCGGGTCCCGAGATCCGGGACCCCGCCACGTCCCTCGGCATCGTCCCGATCTACCCCGAGACGGAAGGCCTGACGTCGCGGATGATCCGGCCCGTCGTCCGAACGGCGCTCGACGCGGCGGCGGGGGCGGCTCTCCCCGACCCGCTGCCGGAGGCACTCCGCCGGCGGTACCGCCTGGCCCCGCTGCCGGAGGCGCTCCGGCAGATCCACTGCCCGGACAGCGAGACGGCGCGGGCGGCGGCGCACCGCCGGCTGGTCTTCGAGGAGCTCTTCCTCCTGCAGGCGGCGCTGGCGGTCCGGCGCCGCGGGGTCCGCCGGGAGCGCGCCGCGCACCTCCTTCGGGTCTCCCCGGCCCTCGACCTCCGGATCCGGCTGCGGTTCCCCTTCAAGCTCACCCGCGCCCAGGAGCGCGCCGTCCGGGAGATCCGCGAGGACCTCGCGCGCCCGCACCCGATGAACCGCCTGCTGCAGGGCGACGTCGGCTCGGGCAAGACGATCGTCGCCGCCTACGCCCTCCTGGCCGCCGTCGGGAACCGCCGTCAGGCGGCGAT
>CAYUME010000171.1:0-8692 GCA_964445475.1 uncultured Planctomycetia bacterium | reverse complement strand
CCGCTGGAAAATCGCCATGGAGATTCCACCCCGGGGGGGGCCGTTACCGTGACACACACCCGGACGGAATCCGGCCGGCTCGCGGTCACCCTTTCAGGAACGGCAGCGCCGCCTTGAAGTCCGGCGTCCCCGCCCGGTCCAGCCACTCGTAGACGACGGTCTCCGCCGATTCGACCGACGCCCCCGCCTTCCGCATCTTTTCCAGCCCCGCCGCGTGGTCCGTCCGCTTCCAGCAGGAGGTCGCGTCCTCGACCAGGTGGACGATGTACCCGCGGTGGAGGGCGTCGAGGACGGTCTGGCAGACGCAGATGTGCGTCATGATGCCGCCGACGACGAGGTGGGTCCGCCCGGTCGCCTTCAGGGCCTTCGCGAAGGCCTCCTCCCCGAAGGCGCTGAAGCTCATCTTGGCGATCGGGGCGCAGGCGGGCAGGGCGTCGCGGAGGGAGGGGTGCGTCGCCCCGAGCGCCTTCGCGTTCTGCTCGGTGACGAGGACGGGGACCTTCAAAAGCCCGGCGACGCGGGCGAGCTTGGCGGCGGCGGCGAGAAGCCCGTCGCGGTCGGGCAGTTTCTCCATCAGCGGCCCCGCCTGGAGGTCCAGGAGGGCGACGACGGCCTGGTCGCGCGCGGCGACGAGCGGGTGGCGGTCCATGTTCCCTCCGCCGTGACCGGGAATCCTCAGGCGGCCGGAGCGTCGCTGTCGAAGCTGTAGAGCACCTTCGGGAAGCGGGCCTTCAGGGCATTCACCTCCGCCTTGGCGTCCCGGCGCTTCACGAGAATCTCGTGCATGAGCCCGGCGATCGCCTCCATCTCCGGCTCTTTCATGCCGACCCGCGTCATCTCCTGCACGCCGATCCGGATCCCGCCCGGGTCGTGGGGGCTCCGCCCCTGCTCGGACGGGAGGAGGTTCATGTTGCAGATGATGTCGTTGGCCTTCAGGACCTCGCTCGCCTTCTTCCCGCCGCCCTGCGCGGCGACGTTGACGGCGACCTGGTGGCTGTGGGTGTAGCCGAAGTCCGCGCCGTCGACGGCAAACCCCTTCGCGACCAGGGCCTTGGCCAGGGCCCTGGCGTTCGTCACCACCTGTTTCGCGTACGCCTCGCCGAACGCCTGCATCTCCAGCGTCGCCACGAGGAGGGGCGGCAGCGTGTCCAGGTGGTGGTTGCTGGACATGCCGGGGAACGCGGCGTGGTCGACCTTCTTCCACGCCTCGTCACCGAGGTTGGAAAGGACGATGCCGCGCTGGGGGCCGAAGTAGGTCTTGTGCGTGCTGCCCATGAGGGCGTCGACCCCTTCGTCCAACGGGTCCTGGAACTGGCGGCCCGCGATGAGGCCGAGGACGTGGGCCCCGTCGAAGAGGAGCCGGACCTTCTTTTCGCGGCAGACGTCCACGACGTCCCGGATCGGCTCCGGGTGGAGGAAGAGCGTCCGGCCGAAGAGGATCGCGGCGGGCGGGTCCTGGGCGATCTCGTCCCGGAGCCTTGCCGCGTCGATCCGGTAGCCGTCGGGACGCATCGGGAAGTGGCGGTAGTTCCGCGTGTAGCGGCCGAGCGCCCCCAGCTTCTGGTGGCTGATGTGGCCGCCGGTGGCCACCGTGTTGACGTAGACGGGGGCGTCGTGCGGGATGAGCGAGTTGAACGCGGCGTCGTTGGCGAGCGTCCCGCTGATCGTCCGGACTTCCGCTCGGCTGCAGCGGAACAGGGCTTTCAGCTGCCGCTCGACCTGCTCCTCGATCCGGTCGATGTAGGCGGTGCCCTCGTAGTACCGGTTCCCGGGGTGCCCTTCGGCGTAACGGTGGTGGAAGTCGGAGCCGAGGAGGCTGCGGGCGCGGAGACTGAGGATGTTCTCGCTGGCGATCAGGTTGATCGTCTGGCCGAGGCGCCAGGCGTTCTGCTTCCGGACGATCGCTTCGACTTCGCGGACGGCGTCGTCGATCATGGAGGAAGTCCCCGGCTGGATCCACGGTGTCCGCCCGGCATCCCCCGGGCGGGGCGAAAAAAAACGGCGCGACGGGCGGCCCGTCGCGCCGGGTTCAGGATATCGTTCGGATCGGCGGGGCCTAGCCGGCAGGCTCCCCGGCCTTTCCCTCTTCCTGGGCTTCCGGCGCAGGGGCGGCGGCGCCCTCGGCCTGCGCCGCGGCCTCCCCCTCGACGGCGGGGGGCGGGGCCGCGACCTCAACCGGCTTCGGCTTCGGCGGCCGGTGCTTCACGGGCGGCTTCACGACCTTGCCTGCCCGGATGCAGGCCGCGCAGACCCGGATCCGTTCCACCTTGCCTTCGATGAGGGCCCGGATGCGCTGGAGGTTCGGCTTGAACGTGCGCGGGGAGATCCCGGTGGTCTTCTTTCCGACGCCGCCCTTTTTCTTGGCGAGACCGCGGCGGGAGATCATGCGCCCGCGGTGCGGATGACGCCCGCAGATCGTGCAGACTTTCATGCCCTGTCCTTCGCAATGCGATCGCGCAAGAGTGTTCCACGGCTTTCCCGGGGGAGCCCCGGGCGGCAGACGAAGGCGCGGATTATAGGGAAGCGGGCGGGCGATTGCAAGGAATTGTAGGGCACCGTCCGGGCGCTTCCTCTTGTGTTGTGTCGCGCGTCCGCCCGGCGGGCCTTTCCCCGTGCTGCTGTTACCGCTTGCGCGCCGGGGGCGTGGCCGGCATGCGGGGCGGCATCACCTTCATTCCGATCAAGGCCATCAAGAGCTCCTCCACCTCCGTGTCGAAATCCTCGCGGCCCCAGTCCGCCATCGCCTCGTCCAGCGGGTTGGTGATGTTGCAGTTCAGCTCCTTGACCACCATCAGGTGGACGACGGTCCCGGTCGGGGCGGCCTCGAGCGAGATCGTGGCGGTCCGGCGCGTCCCCTGCCGGTTGAAGGGGCTCAGCTGGATCTGGACCGCTTCGATCTCGGCCTGGTTCATGACCGACTGGACGCGGAACCCCTGCCGCTCGAGGACCTCGAGGACCGCACCGAACACCTCCATCTTCTCCTTCGGGAAGGGCGGGGAGTCGATGGAGCGCGGGGTGAGGCAGGCGGGGAGCAGGAGCGCGAGGGCGATCGGGAGAAGGCCGCGGCGCATGGGAGGCTTCCTGATCGGGGGGGCCGGGAAGCCAACATAGCGGAAACCGGCGCCGGGGATCAAAGGAAATGACGCGTCGAGGGGCGTCTCAGGAACGGCGGCGCACGGACTTCAGTCCGGCCCGGAGCCGGACGTACAGGGCGTCCAGCGACTCGGAGACCACCCGCGTGCCGGAAACGACCGACAGGAAGTTCGTGTCCCCGTTCCAGCGGGGGACGATGTGGACGTGCAGGTGCCCCTCGATCCCCTGCCCGGCGACCCGGCCCACGTTGATCCCGAGATTGTAGCCGTGGGGCCGGAGGAGCCGGTCGAGAAGGGCTTCCATCTCGCAGACGCGATCGAGGAGCTCCACCCGCTCGGCCGCCGACAGGTCTTTCAGCCGGCCCGCGTGGGCGTAGGGGGCCACCATCAGGTGGCCGCCGTTGTAGGGGTATCGGTTGAGCATCGTGAAGCAGGTGCGGCCCCGGTGCAGGAGCAGCAGCGCGCGGTCGCGCCGGGCGGCCGGGACGCGGCAGAAGAGGCAGCCGGCCGGCGACGGGGCGGCCTTGATGTACGCCATGCGCCAGGGTGCGTGCAGCCATTCCATCCTGCGCGCGGTCGGTCGACCGCGCGCAGGGCGGAATGCTCGGCGGGTTGTTCCGCCTGCATCCTGCAGAAGACGGCGCGGCGGCTGTTAGCCGCGCCCTGTTCTGCAAGGCGAGCGCGGCCGGGAGGAGCGAAGCGGATCCCGGCCGCGCGAGCGGGTCACGGAAGGAAGCGCGTCGGGTCGAGGGCCTGCGTCTCCCGGTAGAGCCGGAATTGCACGGTCCCTCCCGACCGCAGCCGCGCCACCGGATCCCCCTGGCGGACCGCCCGGCCGATCGGCACCAGGATCTCGTCGACGTCCGAGTACTCCGAGAGGAACCCGTCGGCGTGACGGAGGGTGATCAGGTTGCGTCGCCCGTGCCAGGCGGAGAGGAGGATCTGGACGCGCCCGCTCTTGACGGCGACGACGTCGCCGGAGGCCCGGATGCCGATCCCGGCGGCGCCGCGACGCTCCGCGACCGTCCCCCGGACGGGCCACACGAACGCGTCCTCCGCCGGCGGCATCGCCTCCGGCGGGTCGATGCGGTTGGGGGCTTCCGGGGCCTCGGGCGCGCCGGGCGGCGGCGCGACCGGGGGCGCCGGCTCGATCGGTCTCGGCGACGAACCGCAGGCGGCCAGCACCAGCACCCCGACCGCGGGGAGAAGGGACCGTCTCATATACTGGATTATCGGCAGGCGGGAGGGGATGGCAAGAGGAATTCCGCTCATTGACTCGCCCTCCGGCCGCGCCTATAATGCCCGCCGCTTCATTCCTGCCTTTCGGATGCGATCCCGTTCTCCCTGGAGGATGCCATGCCCGCCCCCCGCCGCGCCCTCGTCAGCGTTTCCCGGAAGGACGGCCTCGTCGATTTCGTCCGCGAGCTCACCCAGCTCGGGTTCGAGATTGTCTCCACCGGCGGCACGGCCAAGCTCCTGCGCGACGCGGGGCTCCCGGTGACGGACGTCTCCGCAGTGACCGGTTTCCCCGAGATGATGGACGGCCGCGTCAAGACGCTCCACCCGAAGGTCCACGGCGGCCTGCTGGCCCTGCGTGACAACCCGCAGCACCGGGAGGCGATGGAGACGCACGGGATCCGCCCCATCGACCTTGTGGTCGTCAACCTCTACCCCTTCCAGGAGACGATCGCCAAGCCCGGCGTGAGCCTCGAGGAGGCGATCGAGAACATCGACATCGGCGGGCCGTCGATGGTCCGTTCCGCGGCGAAGAACCACCGGTTCGTGGGGATCGTGACCGATCCGGCCGACTACGCGCGCGTCGCGGAGGCGCTCCGGAACCGGAACGGCGTGCTGCCCGAGAGCCTTCTCTTCGATCTGGCGGTGAAGGCCTTCCGCCACACGGCCGCCTACGATGCGGCCATCGCGTCCTACCTCGGCTCGCTCCAGGCCGCGGCCGGCGCGGCGACCGAGACCGGCTTCCCCTCCGCGCTCACGCCGTTCCTGCTGAATACGGCGGAGCTGCGCTACGGCGAGAACCCGCACCAGAAGGCCGCCCTGTACGTCGACCCGCTCTGGAAGGGTCCTTCCGTCGCCGCCGCGGAGGTCCTCGGCGGCAAGGAGCTCTCCTACAACAACCTCCTCGACCTGCACGCGGCCCTCGGCTTGGTTATGGAGTTTGCCTCGCCGGCCGCCGTCGTGATCAAGCACAACAACCCCTGCGGTGCGGCCGTCGCCGGCTCCCTCGTCGAGGCCTGGAAGAAGGCCCATGCCGGGGACCCCGTTTCCGCCTTCGGCGGCATCGTCGCCTTCAACCGCGTGGTCGACGAGCCGACGGCGGAGGCGGTCGCCCGGCCCGACCAGTTTGTCGAGTGCATCATCGCCCCCGGCTACGCCCCCGAGGCGCTGAAGAAGCTCAAGGAAGGGACGAAGTGGGGGAAGAACTGCCGGCTCCTCGCCACGGCCGGCTGGACGGAGGCCGACGCGCGGCGTGTGCGATGGGACTGCCACTCCATCTTCGGCGGCGCCCTGGTCCAGACCTCCGACACCGAGCTGATCCCGGGCGACTGGAAGGTGGCCACCGTGCCGCCGACCCCGGAGCAGGCGGAGGCGCTCCGCTTCGCCTGGACGGTCGCCAAGCACGTCAAGTCGAACGCCATCGTGCTGGCGAAGGACGGCATGGTGGTCGGGGTCGGCGCCGGCCAGATGAGCCGGGTCGACTCGAGCTATATCGCGGTGCGGAAGGCGGGCGATCGCGCCAAGGGCGCGGTGGTCGCCTCCGACGCCTTCTTCCCCTTCCCGGACGCCCTCGAGGTCTGCCTCGACGCCGGTGCGGTGGCCGCCATCCAGCCCGGCGGCTCGATGCGCGACGCCGAGGTCATCGCCCTGGCCCAGAAGCGCAACATCCCCGTGGTGCTCACGGGGATGCGGCACTTCCGGCATTGACGGGAAGCCGCGTCTCCGTGGCTCGTGGGCCCCGCGCCGCATGAAGATCGGACTGACCTGCTACCCGACCTCCGGCGGCTCCGGGATCGTGGCCACGGAGCTCGGGCGCGCCCTCGCCGCCCGCGGGCACGCGGTGCACTTCATCTGCTACGCCGAGCCCTTCCGCTACCCGAACGGCAGCGACCGCGTCTCCTACCACCGGGTGACGATCCCGCAGTACCCCCTCTACGAATACCCTTCGTACGGCCTCTCCGTCGCCTGCTGGATGGTCGAGATCGCCCGCGCCCACGACCTCGACCTCTTTCACGTCCACTACGCCTACCCGCACGCCGTGAGCGGCTTCCTCGCCAAGCAGATGCTCGGGCCCCGCGCCCCGCGGCTCGTCACCACCCTCCATGGGACCGACGTCACGCTCGTCGGCCAGGACCCCGCCTACCGCGAGCTCATCCGGTTCGGGCTCGACCGGTGCGACGGCGTCACGGCGGTCAGCGCCCATCTCGAAGCGGAGACGCGGGAGCGCCTGGGCGTGACGCGCCCGATCGAGGTGATCCCGAACTTCATCAATCCCGACCTCTTCTCCCCCGCCCGCCGCGACCCGGCGGTGCGGCGGCCCTGGGCGTCGGAGGGCGAGCGGCTCGTCGTCCACGTCTCCAACTTCCGCCCCGTCAAGCGGGTCCTGGACACCGTCGGGGCCTTCGCGCGGCTGGCGACGTCGGTTCCCGCGCGGCTTCTGCTGGCGGGGACGGGCCCCGATCTGGCCGCGGCGGTGCGGCGGGCGGGGGAGCTCGGCGTCTCCGACCGCGTCACCGTCCTCGGCGAGGCCCGCGCCATCCAGGACGTGATCGCCCAGGCCGACCTGGTGATGCTCTCGAGCGAACGGGAGGGGTTCGGGATGGTCGCCCTCGAGGCGATGTCCTGCGGCGTTCCCGTCGTGGGGACGCGCTGCGGTGGGCTCGAGGAGGTGGTCACGGACGGCGTGGACGGCTTTCTCGCCCCGGTGGGGGATGTTGAGGCCCTGGCCGCGCGCGCCGTGGACATCCTGTCCGACCCCGCCCTCCTCTGCCGGATGGGCGGTGCCGGCCGGGCGCGGGCGGTGGACCGGTTCCATGCCGACCGCATCGTCCCCCGCTACGAGGCGCACTACGAGGCCGTCCTGCGCGCCTGATAAATAGCTTGGTTTGATTCCTGACTTCTAATACACTTCTGCCCTTGCGCCGAGATGCCGGGAATCCCCTATGCCGAAGATCTTCCCCTTTCGTGCCGTGACGTTCGACACGGCCCGCGTGGGCTCGCTCGACGGGGTGGTGACCCAGCCCTACGACAAGATCGACGCGGCGCTGCAGGACGAATACTACCGCCGCAGCCCCCACAACATCATCCGCATCACGAAGGGGAAGGAGCTGGCAGGGGACGACGCCCGGCGCGAGAACCAGTACACGCGCGCCGCCCGGTTCCTGGCCGACTGGCTGGCGTCCGGCGTCCTCCGGCAGGATGACGAGCCGGCGATCTATGCCTACCACCAGGACTACCCGGGGCCGGCCGGGGCGATGCGGACGCGGAAAGGCTTCACGGCGCTCGTCCAGCTGGAGCCGTTCGGCCGGGGCTCCATCCATCCCCACGAGGAGACGCACACGAAGCCGAAGGTGGATCGGATGAGCCTGCTGCAGGCCGTCCGCGCCCACACCGGCCAGATCTTCCTGCTCTTCTCCGACCCGGAGGACCGGATCGGGGCGCTCCTGGCCGCCTGCACGGCCCGCCCGCCCGACCTCGAGGCGCGGAACGAGCTGAACGAGACGCACCGGGCCTGGCGGGTGACCGACGCCCGGACGATCGCGGCCGTCCAGGCCGCGATGAAGGGGCGCGACGCCTACATCGCGGACGGGCACCACCGCTACGAGACCGCGATCGCCTTCCGCGACGCGATGCGCAAGGCGGGCGTCCGGTCGGCGCCTCCCGAGTCGTTCGACCGGCGGATGGCGACGTTCGTGAACATGGACGCCCCCGGGCTGACGATCCTGGCCACGCACCGCCTGGTCTCGGGGCTTCCCGGCTTCTCCTTCGCGCGCTTCCTCGAGCAGGCGCCCCGTTACTTCGTGCTCCGCGAGTTCCCGTTCGAGGATGCGGCGACCGAGTCCCGGGCGCGGGCGGAACTGCTCAATGCCCTCCGTCTCGAGGGCGCGCGCCGCCCCGCCTTCGGCTGCTGCGGACAGGGCTCCGACGCCCACGTCCTTCTCGTCCTCAAGGATCCCGCGGTCATGGACGAGGTCCTCGACGACCCGCGCTCCTCGGCCTGGAAGCAGCTTGACGTGAACGTCCTCCACGGCCTCTGCCTCCATCGCCTGCTCGGGATCACCCGGGAGGACCTTGCGATGGAGCGGTACGTCTCCTACGTCCGCAGCGCCGACGAGGTCGTTCTGGCCGTCCGCGAGGGGCGCGGCCAGGCGGGGTTTCTGCTCAACCCCGTGACGATCGATCAGATCAAGACGATCGTGAAGGCGGGAGAGCGCTTCCCCCAGAAGACGACGGACTTCTACCCGAAGATGATGTCGGGTCTCCTCGTGGAAAAGTTGAACGCGGGAGCGGGATCGCGGGGGGGGAAGGCGGCGTGCGCCGCGCGCGCGCGGCGGCGCAAGGCCCCCACCCGCCCCCGGCGGGGG
>CAYUME010000170.1:0-8702 GCA_964445475.1 uncultured Planctomycetia bacterium | reverse complement strand
CCTTGCGCGACAGCAGTTGCAGGGCCCGCAGCTTGTCGCGTGAGCGGGTGATGGCCACGGATTCATTCACGCAATACACGCCCATCATTTCGAACTGGCGGACGATGGCGATCGTGAAGTCCGCCCCCGTCAGTCCCACGCGGGGGATCACGACGTCGATATCGGCCAGCTCCCGCCGGCCGAGAAAGACGCGGGGACGGTCGTCCAGCAGGAGGACGCACCGGTACGGGTCGGCCAGAAGGACCTCGTGCCCGCGACGGCGCGCCTCTTCCCGGAGGCGGCGGGTCGAATAATACCAGCGCTTGCGGGAGAGGATCAGGATGCGCATGGGGGGCGGGTCCCGTGCCGGCGCGCCGCCGGAACGCGCCGGCTGCCGCGTCGCGACCGTAGACTTAGCCGTTTTTCAGGGCGGGTCAAGCGAAATCCTCCGCCCCTCCCCCGCGCCGCTCACGCGTAGACGAGCAGGGAACGGACATCGACCCCGGGCAGGCGGGCGCGGCCGTTCAGGAAGGAGAGCTCCACCAGCACGACGCAGGCGGCGACCGTCCCCCCGGATTCGCGGATCAGCTCGACGGCGCCCGCCAGCGTCCCCCCCGTCGCCAGGACGTCGTCCACGACGAGGACGCGGCGGCCCGGCTGGATGGCGTCCTCGTGGATCTCCTGCGTGTCGGTCCCGTACTCGAGGGCGTAGGTGCGACGGCGCGTCCGATACGGAAGCTTCCCCGGCTTCCGGATGGGGGCGAATCCACAGCCGAGTCGGAGGGCGATCGGGGCGCCCACGATGAACCCTCGCGCCTCGATGGCGACGACGAGGTCGGGGCGGGTCTCGGCGGCGAGTCCGGCCAGGGACTCCGTGACGGTCTGGAATCCCCACGGATCGGCCAGGAGAGGCGTGATGTCCCGGAAGAGGATCCCCGGCTTGGGGAAGTCCGGCACGTCCCGGACGAGGCGACGGAGGCGGTCTACGGAGGCGTCCGGGAGCGGGGGGACGTTCACGGGATCTCCTGGGCGCGCGGGAGCCATCAGGCGTTTTCCTCGCCGTCCGCCGTCTGCGCGGCGTGCAGTCGTCGCTGCAGCTTGCGGAGGGCCTCTTTCTCGATCTGTCGGACGCGTTCCCGGGTGAGATGGAGGCGGTCCCCGATCTCCTTCAGGGTCATCGGCTTGCTGTCCTGGAGCCCGTAGCGCAGGCGCAGCACCTCGGCCTCGCGCTCGGCGAGCGCCTTGAGCAGGTTCTGGAGCCGCTCGGTGTCGATCGCGCTGAGGGTGGTGGGGGCCTCCTCGGTCTCGAGGGCGAACTCCCCCCCGCTCCAGATCACGTCGAGGCTGACCGGACGGAGGGACGCGGACGCGGCGAGCGCTCGGCGCAGGATCTCGACGCTTTCCGGCGGAACGTGCAGCGCGCCGGCCAGTTCCGCCATCGCCGGCTCGCGGCCCAGCTTCTGCGAGAGCTTCGTGGACATGCTCTTCAGGCGCGCGATCATCTCGACCATGTACGCGGGAAGGCGGACGGTCTTCGCGGTGTTGAGGATCGAGCGGCGGATGGACTGCTTGATCCACCAGGTCGCATAGGTGCTGAACCGGCACTTCCGCCCCGGGTCGAAGCGCTCGACGGCCCGGAGCAGCCCCAGGTTGCCCTCCTCGATCAAGTCGAGGAAGGAGAGCCCCTTGTTCACGTACTGCTTGGCGATGCTGACGACCAGGCGCAGGTTGGCGCGGATGAATTGTTCCCGCGCCTTCTTGTCCCCTTTCCGGACGCACCGCGCCAGATCGGCCTCCTCCTTGGCGCTGAGCAGCGGGACCCGGTTGATGTCCCGGAGGTAGGTGTCGATGCTGGTCTCGCGCGGGATCATGCCGGGCGGTCCCTGGAAGGCCTTCGGATCGGGCTGGCGATTATAGAAACCGCCGAATCGAGATTGCAAGCGATTTGCGTCCGCTCATCCCAGGAGGGCCGACAGGTGGCTTCCGAGGCGCTCCTTGGCGACGACCAGGTCGGCCGTCTCGTTTCGCTGGGCCTGGAGCGAGGTCATGATGCCCGGGTCGAAGCCGCAGGGACGGATCAGCCTGAAGTAGCGCAGGTCGGTGTTCACGTTGAGGGCGAGACCGTGGTACGTGACCCACCGACGCACCGCGACGCCAATCGAGGCGATCTTCAACAGCGCGTCGGCGGGAACGGCCGCGGACCCCGCTTTCCCGTCCCGGGCGGTTGCCGGTGCGGGACTTTTCACCCAGACGCCGGTCGCCCCGGGATTGCGGACGGCGGCGACCCCGAAGTCGGCGGACGTCCGGATGACGGATTCTTCGAGGGCGCGCAGGAATCCGTCGAGGCCGAGCCGGGCGCGGTCGAGCCGGACGATCACGTAAGCGACGAGCTGGCCGGGACCGTGGTAGGTGGCCAGTCCGCCGCGCTCGATCCGGAAGACGGGGACTGGCGCGCCGTCCGGTCCGGGGAGCGTGTCCGCGACCGGCCCGGCCGCGCCTCGCAGGGCGCGCCCCACCGTGACGACGTGGGGGTGCTCGCAAAGCAGGACGGTGTCGGGCGCGTCGTCCGAAGCGCGCCGGTCGACCAGGTCGCGCTGGCGGTCCCATGCGTCGGCGTACGCAATGCGGCCGAGGTCGGTGACCTTCATGGTATCTCGGCGCCGGGCGGTCCGGGGAAGGCCGGAGGTCTCATCCGACCAGCTGTTGCGGGCTCTCGAGGAGGTGGATGATTTGGTTCATGAACTCGACGGCCTCGGCCCCGTCCACGACGCGATGGTCCAGGGAAATGGACAAATGCATGAGATCCCGGATGACGATCCGGTTGTCGCGAACGGCCGGGCGCTTGGTAATCTTCTGGGTGGCGAGAATGGCCACCTCGGGGTAGTTCACGATCGGGGCGGCGAAGAGTCCCCCCAGGGATCCGACATTGGTGATCGTGAAGGTCCCGCCTTGAAGGTCCTTGACGGCGGATCGGCCGCTGCGCGCCGCGAGCACCAGGCGGTCGATCTCGCGGGCGATGTCGCTCAGGGAACGCCGGTCGGCGTCCTTCAGGACCGGGACCACGACGCCTTCCGGGGTGGCGGTGGCGATCCCGATGTTGTAGTAGCGCTTGACGATGATCTCTTTCCGCTCTTCGTCGACCGAGGCGTTGATCCGGGGGCACTTCTTAAGCGCCGCGACGACGGCGCGCAGGATGAAGGAGAGGTAGGTCAGGCGGATTCCCTGCTGCTCCGCCTCGGGCTTCATGCGCTGGCGGAGCGAGACCAACTCCGTGACGTCGACCTCGTCCATGTACGCATAATGGGGGACGATGTGCTTGGACTGGACCATCCGCTCTGCGACCTTGCGCCGGATGCCACGAATGGGGATGCGCTCTTCTTCGCCCCGCACGGCGGGCGGGGATGACAGCGAGGCGGCCGTCTGGCGCGAATCCGCCGCGCGCTGCACGTCTTCCGACGTGATCCGGCCGCCGGGACCGGAGCCCCGGAGAAAGGCGAGATCCACGGAGAGATCCTTCGCCAGCTTCCGGACGGCCGGGGTGACCGCGATGTTTCCCGTTACGGCGGCGACCGGGGACGGGGCGGGCGCGGGCGCCAGGGGGGGTGACGCGGGCGGCGGCGTGGCGATCCCGGCTCCCGGGGAGGAGGCCACGGCCCCCTCCGCGATCTCCAACAGCACATTCCCGACCGGGACGATCTCCCCCTCCCTCGCGCAGAGTCTCGCGATCCGGCCGGCCCGGGGAGACGGGATCTCCACCGTCGCCTTGTCCGTCATGACCTGCACGATCGGCTGGTCTTCGCGGACCGCGTCCCCTTCGCGGACGAGCCACTTCACCACCTCGCCTTCCGCGATCCCCTCTCCGATGTCCGGCAGCTTGAACTCCATGGATGCTGATCGTGCCAATGAGGTCCAATAAGACGTCCTTGAGACTGGCATCTTTATCACAAAGCGAGGGATGCATGCAACAGAGAGATGATGAAAGCATCACCAGGGCGGGGGGCCCGGATCTCGGCTCCCCGCATCGGCGTGCTCAGAAAGAGGCCACCCGCTCGAGGGCCTCCAGGACGCGGGGCGGGTCGGGCAGGAAGTGCGATTCGAGGCTGAACGGGATCGGCGTGTCGTGCCCGGTCACGCGCAGGACGGGCGCGTGCAGGGCGTCGATCGCCTTTTCGGCGAGGAGGGCCGAGATCTCGGCGCCGACCCCGCCGGTGCGGGGCGCCTCGTGGACGATCACGGCACGGCCGGTCTTGCGCACCGACTCGAGAAGGGTCGGCTCGTCGAGCGGGAGGAGCGTCCGCACGTCGACCACCTCGACGTCGATCCCCATTCCCTCGGCGAGGCGTGCCGCCTCGAGGGCGACGTGTAGCATGGCCCCGTAGGCGAAGCAGGAGACCTGTCGGCCCTCCCGCGCGACGCGGGCTTGCCCCAGCGGCACGGTGTAGGGTTCCTCCGGCACCTCCCCTTTGATCGTCCGGTAGATCCGCTTGGGCTCGAGGAAGATCACCGGGTCTTCCTGTTGCAGCGCGCCCAGCAGGAGTCCCTTGGCGTCGAACGGGCTGGACGGCACGACGACCTTGAGGCCGGCGGTGTGCGTGAAATAGGCCTCACTGCTCTGCGAGTGGTAGGGCCCCCCCCGGATTCCGCCCCCGTAGGGGGTCCGGATGACGACCGGCGCGGTGTACTGGCCGCCCGAGCGATGACGGAACTTGGCCAACTCGCTCACGATCTGGTCGAAGGCCGGGAAGATGAAGTCCATGAACTGGATCTCGACGACCGGGCGAAGCCCGTAGAGCGCCATCCCGATCGAGGTGCCCACGATCCCGCATTCCGCGAGCGGCGTGTCGATGACGCGCATGGGCCCGAACGCGTCGAAGAGCCCCTCCGTCACGCGAAAGACGCCCCCGTTCGGTCCGATGTCCTCCCCGAGCAAGACGACCCGGTCGTCGCTGCGGAGGGCGGTCCGGAGGGCGTCGTTCAGGGCTTGTACGAGGTTCCACGTCGGCATGGGTCAGGACGAGCGGGGAGGGGTCCGCTTCTCCAAGTGGGCCAAGAGGGCGTCGCGCTGCTCCCGGAGATGGGGCGGGAGCTCGGCATAGACGTCGTCGAACAGGGTGGAGACCGCGGGAGACGGCGTGCGCTCGGCCTCCTCGATCGCCTGGGCGACCTGCTGGCGTGCCAAGGCCCAGGCCTTTTCGTTCTCTTCCGGTGTCCAGATCCCGCGCCACGCGAGGTGGAGGCGGAACCGTTCGATCGGGTCGCGTCGGCGCCACGCCTCCACTTCCGTGCGGGGACGGTACCGGGTGGCGTCGTCGGCGGTGGTGTGGGAGTGCATGCGATACGTGACCGACTCGATCAGCGTGGGGCCTCCCCCCTCCCGGGCGCGCGAGACCGCCTCGCGGGTGACCCGGTGGACAGCCAGCAGATCGTTGCCGTCCACGCGGACGCCCGGGAATCCGTAGGCGCAGGCCTTGATGGCGATCGAGGCGGAGGCGGTCTGGCGTCGGACGGGCATCGAGATGGCCCACTGGTTGTTCTGGCAGAACAAGACGGCCGGCGCCTGGTAGACGCCGGCGAAGTTGAGCCCGCAGTGGAAGTCGTTGGAGGATGTGGCCCCGTCGCCGAAATAGGCCAGCGTGACCAGGCGGTCTCCACGGAGCTTTGCGGCCAGGGCAGTCCCCACGGACTGGGGGATCTGCGTCCCGATCGGGCTCGAGATGCTCACATAGCGGGCCGCGGCGAAGCCGTAATGGCAGGGCATCTGGCGTCCGTGCGTCGGGTCGGCGTCATTCCCCAGGATCTGGTCGATCAGGGCGCGGAGGGGGATGCCGCGCATGAGCGGGGCCGCCGGCTCCCGGTAAGCGGGGAAGATCCAGTCGGTGTCGTTGAGCGCCGCCGCGCTGCCGACATGCGAGGCCTCCTGGCCGGTGCTGGTCACGAAAAAGCTGATACGCCCCTGGCGCTGGAGGTTCATGCAGCGCTCGTCGAAGGCGCGGGTGAGGACCATCCAGCGATAGAGCTCCACGGCGCGTGTGTCGGGCATCTCGCGCACCGCCTCCGCAGGCGCCGATCCGTCGTCCTGCATCACCCGGACGACCCCCTCCAGCGTGTCCGGAGCCAGGTCGTCGGCGCTCGGGCTCACCTCGAGGTCCGACGGCATGACGGTGTCCGAAGGTGGAGGGGCTTTATCCGGGACCAAGGCACCCTCCTTTCGCGGCCGGCGTCCCGGCCGCGGCGGCGCGACGGGACAGGATCCCATGCCGGTAGAACTCCCCGGCGCGGTACGAGCTTCGAACGAGCGGACCTGCGGCGACGCAGAGGAACCCGAGCGACTCGGCCTGGGCCTGGATCGCGGCAAACCGGTCCGGCGCGACGTACTCTGCGACTGGAACGTGACGCCGGGACGGGCTGAGGTACTGGCCGATCGTCAGGAGATCCACCTGGCTGTCGCGCAGATCCCGGCAGGTCTGTCGGACGTCCGCCTCCGTTTCGCCGAGCCCCAGGGAGAAACCGGACTTCGTGAGCCGATCCGGAGCCAGCGCCTTCAGGCGGGCGAGCACGTCCAGGGATCGCCGATAGGAGGCCCGGGGGTCGCGGATCGAGGGGGTGAGGGACTCGACCGTCTCGACGTTGTGGGCCAGGACGTCCGCCCCGCATCCGGCGACCCGGGCCAGAGCCTGCGCCTGGCCCTGGAGGTCGCTGATCAGGATCTCGACACGGATCGACGGGAGGCGGGATTTGATGCGATCGACACAGCGGGCCATGTGGTCCGCGCCGCCGTCCGGGAGGTCGTCGCGAGTGACCATGGTGAGGACGACGTAGGACAGGCCGAGGTCCGCGACGGCGTCGGCAAGGTGGTCGGGCTCGTCGGGGTCGACGGCTCCGCGGGGATTGCCGGCGGTCACCGCGCAGAAACGGCAGCCGCGGGTGCAGGTGTCGCCCAGCACCATGAAGGTGGCGGTGCCGCCGCCCCAGCACTCGCCGCGGTTAGGGCAATGGGCCTCCTCGCAGACCGTGTGGAGGTGATGGTCCTGGAGGATTCCCGACACGCGGGCCACAGTCTTGCCGGCGGGTAGTCGGACTTTGAGCCAGTCGGGTTTCGGGAGGGGCTGGTTGCCGATGGCCGGGACTCCCCGCGCGGACGGACAAGATCCGGCAACGCCGGCATGCCCATCCGTCCGCACACCAGAAAAACAACTGCATGGAATTGTTTGATCTTAGCGTCGGGCGAATCGGGCGGCAAGGCCAAAAGTGGCCGGCCGGGAGAAGGCGAAGGAGGGTTGACAGGTCTTTTGGTTGCGTATATGTTACTTTGGATGCGCGACACACAATAAGGAAGGCCCCATGTCGCACGATGCAGCCCCGGCGGCGCCCGCCCCGGGAGGGACGTTCGTGATGCCCCTCCTGTGCGTCATGATGTTCATCCAGTACATCGTCTGGGGGGCGTGGTACGTGACCGCGCCGAACTTCCTCAGCACGATCGGGTTCGAGGGGTCGGATTTCGGGTGGACCTACGCGGTCGGACCCATCGCGGGGATGATCTCCCCCTTCGTCGTGGGGATGATCGCGGATCGTTTTTTCGCGGCCCAGCGGGTCATGGCGTTCATGCAGTTCGCCGGCGCCGCCCTGATGTTTTACGCCGCGACCCGGATGAAGCCGGGGACGTCCCCGGACACGATCAATGCGATCCTCTTCCTGTACATGCTCAGCTACTTCCCCACCCTGGCCCTGACGAACACCATCGCGCTGCGGAGCATGACCAGCCCGCAGAACCAGTTCCCGCGGGTGCGCGTCTTCGGCACGATCGGCTGGATCGTCGCGGGGAACGCCATCTCGTGGCTGGGGTGGGATTCGAGCGTCAACATGTTCTACCTGGCAAGCGGCGCCGCCGCGTTCCTCGGGGTCTTCAGCCTCTTCCTCCCCCACACGCCGCCGCTTCTGAAGGGACAGACGGTCACGGCACGCCAGATCCTCGGCCTGGACGCCCTGTCCCTCTTCAAGAAGCCCTCCTTTGCCATCTTCATGATCTGTTCGATCCTGATCTGCATCCCGCTCTCCTTCTATTTTCTGCTGGCGGGCCGCGTCGTGCAGAAGACCGGCATGCCCGTCGGGACCACGATGTCCTACGGCCAGATGTCCGAGATCCTCTTCATGGTCGTGATGCCGCTCTTCTTCGCGCGCCTCGGCGTGAAGTGGATGCTCCTGGTCGGCATGATTGCCTGGGTCGCGCGGTACGCCCTCTTCACGCTCGGCGCCCCCCTGGATATCCAGTGGATGATCGTCGCGGGCATCGTCCTTCACGGCATCTGCTACGACTTCTTCTTCGTCACCGGGCAGATCTACACGGACAAGACCGCCCCGTCGAACATCCGGGCCCAGGCCCAGGGCATGCTGGTCCTCTTCACGCTCGGGCTGGGCATGATGATCGGCGCGAAGGTGGGCGGGTGGGTGGAGGACCGGTACACCCCCGAGGCGTTGCGGTCCGAGATGAAACAGGTGCAGGACAAGATCCTGGCGACCAAGGCGACGCTGGCCAAGGCCGCTCCTCAATCCGAGACGATCACGCGGCTCCAGGGCGAGATGGATGAGCTGTCGAAGCAGTCGAATGCGCTCAACCAGCGGAAGCTCAAGGAAATGGACTGGCGCCACATCTGGATGTGGCCGTGCCTCGCGGCCGCCGTGATCGCCGTGATGCGGCAATGGTCGCGCAGGCACCGCCAGACGCT
>CAYUME010000169.1:0-8721 GCA_964445475.1 uncultured Planctomycetia bacterium | reverse complement strand
TGGACGCCGACGATGGGCGCCCGCAGGCGCGCGTTCAGCACGCGGAGCCCGAACTAGACGGCGTCGGCGCCGTTGGCGGCGGCGGCGCGGAGCGTCTCCCGGTCGCCGGCGGGGGCCAGGAGCTCGGGGCGGTGCGGGCGGGCCATGGGCGGGATTCTATCACCCTGCGCGGGGATGCAAACCCCAAAGCGGCGTGCGGCGTATCGATCCGGGGCCCCGCGGGCCCGACTTCTCTTGATTCCTGCGCCATTCTACTATAATAGGGACACGCGTCCTTCTCGCCGCGCCATGCACCCGGGGGATCACCATGGACCTTCCGCCGCTTCGCTTCGGCACGCCCGCATCGCCCGCGGCCTCCGAGCCGCCGCCGCCCCCCCCGCCCCCGGCCGCGCCGGAAAAGCCCAAGCCGCGCCGATGGAAGCGGTGGCTGCTCGGCCTCGGGGTCGCGGCCCTCGTCCTGGTCCTCCTTGTCCTCTTCCTCACCCCCACGCTGGTCAACGCCCTGGTCCGCCCGGTGGTGGTCTCGACGCTGCAGGCGAGCCTGAACGGGGAGCCGGCGATCGAGCGGCTCTCGTTCTCCTGGTTCAGCGGGGTGGAGGTGGCGGGGATCCGGATCGGGAACCCGCCGGGATTCTCGGAGGCGCCCTGCGTGACGGTGGAGCGGGTGACGGTGGACGCGAGCCTGCCGTCGCTCCTGAGCGGGAAGGTGGTGCTCAAGGGCCCGCTGCGCGTCGGGAAGACGCGGGTGAACGTCGAGCAGAACGAGAAGGGGGAGATCAACCTGGCGATGCTGGCGAAGCCAGGTCCTGCCGCCGCGGGCGGGGCGCCGGAGGAAAAGCCTGCCGGGGCGTCGGCGGCGCTGCCGCACGTCGAGGCGGCCCTGCTCGTCGAGGAGTTCGTGCTGTCGGTCAAGACGCCCGACCTGGTCCAGCCGGCGACGCTCGCGCCGATCCGGGTGGAGTCGCGCGTCGACACGCTGGACAATCCGGTGACATTCACGGTGTCGAGCGCGGACGGGTCGCTCGACGTGAAGGGCAGCCTGCAGGTGGCGACGGGGGGCCGGCTGGACATCCCCGGCCTGAAGGGCGGGATCGCCTACGCGCTCAAGCCGGCGCTGCTGGCGCCGCTCAAGCCCGCGCTCGCCTCGATCGGGCCGCTCACGTCGTTCGATGGCGACGTCGAGGGCGCCGGCCGGATCGACTTCGACGGCCTGGCGAAGCCGTCCGGCAAGGCGGACCTGAAGATCGAGCTGCGGGAGGTCGCGCTGGCGCTGGCGGCGGCCGCCGGGGCCCCGGCCGGGGCACCCGCGGCGAAGGTCCTGACGCTCAAGCCCGGCACGATCCGGGCCGCGTGTGAGTTCAAACTGGGCGCCGACAACGTGACCGACATCGACGCGAAGGTGACCTCGCCGGCGGCGTCGCTCGCCTTCAAGGGGCAGGTCTCCGCGAATCCCGGCCGCATGGCCGTCAGCGGCGATCCCTCGGTCTCGGTGGACCTGGCCGAGGCGGCGAAGCGGTTCCCCGGGATCGTGGCCTCCGACCGGAAGCTCCAGGGCCGCATCACCGGCTCCGTGAAGGGGCTGAAGGCGACCTCCGTGTTCGCCGACCCGGCCGCGCCCCAGGCGGCTGTCGAGGCGGAGGTGGACCTGCGCGGCGAGGGGATCGCCGAGGTCACGGACGCCGGCGTCCAACCGATCCTCAAGGACGCCGCCGTGGCGCTCCGCGTCGCGGTGGACACGGCGAAGGGGACCTACCGGCTGGAGGGGGTCGACGCGCACCTCGACGAGCTCCTGACGGCGAAAGGGCACCTCCGCGTGGCCGGGCTGGTCCTCCCGGCTGCCGGGAAGGACGTGGACGTCGAGAAGCTGGCGACGGACGCCGCCCTGGACGCCGACCTCGCCGCGGCGGCCGACCTCGGGGGGCTCCTCGCCAAGGCCCGGCAGTTCACCGACCTGATCCCGAAGGCGCTGGCGGTCTCCGGAACGGTCGACGGCCGCCTGCGGGTCACGCCCGCGAAGGGCGGCACGAAGGTCTCCCCGTTCACCCTGGCGGCCGGCGCGAAGGGGCTGCAGGTCGCGGGGCTGGAGGCGCTCGAGGGGATCGAGCTGCCGAAGGACCTCGCCGCGTCGGCAGAGGGAGAGGTCGATCTCGCCGGCGACTGGGGCGCCACCCTCGCCACGGCGTCGTTCGAGTCGACCCTCGCCACGGCGTCCGCGAACGGGAAGGCGAGAAACCTGCGGACGAAGCCGGAGGGCGAGATGACGCTGAGCGTGAAGGCGCAGACCGACGCGGTGGCGGCGGCGGTCGCGAAAAGGCTGGGCGACACCGCCTTCTCGGGCTCGCCCGTCTCGGTCTCCGCCCGCGTCTCCGGCGGGGCGGACGGGGGGCGCTTCGAGGTCTTCGTCACGGCGCCCGCGCTCGACCTGCGGGGGCTGCCTGGACCCGCGCCGCGGGTCGAGGTCCGCGAGGCGAGCCTGAAGCTGGCGGGCGCCGGTTCCGCGGGATGGCAGAAGGTCGAGGTCTCCGACGCGCAGGCCGCGGCCGTCCTGGCGCCCGGCGCGGACCCGGCGGCGAAGGCCGCCGGCGCCACCTCCGAAAAGCCCCCGGTGCCGTCGCCGGTGAAGCTCTCCGCCCGCGCGACGGCGGACCTGGCGGCCGGGACCTACGAGGCGGCGGGCGTGGAGGCGTCATTGCCCGGCGCGACGCTGACCGCCGCGGCCGCCCTGGCGATGCCGCCCGCCCCGATGGAGAAGGGGCCGGCCCCGTCGCCCCTCGCGGCGGCCACGGTGAAGGCGACGGCCGACCTGGCCGGCGAGATCAAACCGCTGCTGGCCCTCGCCCGGACCTGGAAGCTGCCGGTCGAGGACCTCGATGGGACGGGCTCGGTGGCCGTCCGCCTGGAGGCCGAGGGGCCGCTCGGGAAATTGGCGGTCCGCAGGTTCCGCGCGGACGAGCGGACGGTCGCCCTGTCGGGCAAGACGATCCCCGCCGAGGTCCGATGGCCGCTCACGTTTGCGCAGGAGGTCTCGCTGGTCGTGAACGTCCTCGATCCCGCGGCGCCGGTCGAGATGGTCTCCGGTTCCTTCGTCGCCCCCGGCATCGCGGTGACGACCCTCCAGGGGACGGTGGACGCGCAGGGGAAGGGGAACGACCTCGCGGTGGCGGGGACGCTCGACCCCGCGGCGCTGGTCGCCGCGGTGCCGGGATACCTGAAGGAGACGGCGCTGGCGAGCGGGCCGGGGTCGTTCTCGCTGACGCTCCGCGGGGCCCTCCTCGCCCCGCAGGTCGCGCTCAAGGCCGACCTGCCCGAGACGAGACTCATGGGGAAGGCGCTGCCGAAGGAGGGGGTCGCCCTGGGCAAGCCGTCGGCCGAGCTGCAGGCTGCGCTTGACCTGGAGAAGCGGGTGTACGAGCTGACGCAGGCGACGATCAAGACGGCGCTCGTTTCGGCGGACGCGCGGGCATCGCTCGCGATGGACGAGAAGGGCGGGTTCGCGAAGCTGGAAGGGAGCGCGCAGGGGACGGCGGCGCTGGCGACGCTGCGGGAGGTCGCCGTGGCCTTCGGGGCCCTGCCGCCCGAGTCGGAGCTGACCGGCGACGTGTCGTTCGTGGCCGGCGCGAAGGCCTCCGGGCCGGGCGTCTTCCCCTTCACGGCGGAGGTCAAGACCCCGGCCTTGCACGTCAAGATGCCGGTCGCGCGGGAGGGGAAGCCGCCGGCGGTCGTGGCGCTCGACGAGCCGGAGGGCGCCTTCACGCTCGTTGGGACGTTCGCGAACACCGGCACGGGCTTCGAGGTGACGATCGCCGATCCGAGCGCGCTGAAGTTCCAGGTCGCGCAGGGGACGCTGCGGGGGAAGATCCGGAGCGTCCCGCCGGCGGCGCCGGAGAAGGCGGCCGGGTCGACCCCGAAGCCCGCGCCGCTCTCGCTTCTCGCGGAGGGCCTGACGGCCGAGGTGACCTACGACCCCGCGAAGCTCAAGCCGATCCTGGCCGCGTTCGAGGCCGGGGCGTTCACCGTGAACGAGCGGCAGGCCCTGAAGGTCGCCCTCAACGGCCCGCTCCTGCCGGGGGACGACCTGCGTGCCTGGCTGGCGGGGTTCACGTGCGACGCCTCGCTTGGATTCGGCGGCTTCGCGAACACGACGGTCAAGGTCGAAGGGAAGCCGGTCCCCGTCGCACTGAAGGACGGACGCCTGCCGGTCGACTACGCCTGCATGCTGAACGGCGGGGCGGTCGCGGCCCAGGGGCTTGTCGATACGCAGGGGGAGGGGACGCGGCTGACGATGACCGCGCGGGAGGTCGGCGTCAATGCCAACATGGCAGGCGCGCTGCAATACCTCAACCCGATACTGCACGTCGGGAAGGACGGGTCTCTGGAGGGGCAGGCGAGCCTGGAGATGGAGTCGGCCTGGCATGGACTGCTGCCGTTTTCCATGCCGTATGCCGGCGAACCCGCCGGACCTGAAAAGGAAGCCAAAATCAAGGCGTGGACGGAGTCGCTGGTCACGAAACACGCCACGGCGCGGGGGCGCTTCTCGGCGAAGAACCTGAAGATCTCCGGCTCGCCGCTCCTGACGGACATCGTCAACACGCTGATGGGCGGGCAGAGCGGGGAGGTGGGCGAGATCCAGCCGACGGACTTCACGCTGGGGAACGGCGTCTTCACCTACAAGAACATGGTGACGCGGATCGGGAAGATGGACCTGGTCTTCTCGGGATGGATCCGGGTGGACCAGAAGATGGAGATGCAGGTCGTGGCCCCCGTCCCGAAGACCCTGCGGGCGGGAAACCCGTCGCTGGACAAGTACATCGGGCCGACCGTCGTGATTCCGCTGAAGGGGAAGGTCTCGAGCCCGCAGTTCAACTACAAGGAGGCGGTCACGCTGCTGTTGAAGGAGGCGGCCGAGGCGGCGCTGAAGGACAAGGGGATGGAGAAGGCGACGGACGCGCTCACGGGGCTGTTCGACCGGAAGAAGAAATAGTGACGCGGCGGGGACGGCGGGGAGGACTGCGCACCAGGACGAGCGGGGGTGACGCGGGCGGGCGGGCCGAAGCAGGTCGTGGGCAACTTCGTGATGGACGGACGCCTCGATCCCTACGGGGTGAACACCAGCCGCCGAGTGTGAGGTCGGAGTCCGAGTCCGAAAGGCAAGCACGGGTCACGAATCGAGGGGCGGGCCTTGTGCCCGCCCGGAGCTGTTCCCTGTGGGGTTTTCGGAGCCGTCCGGCGGTTGGCGCTCACAGGCCGTCGTGAGGCGGGTGGGCCGGGGGAGACAGCTCCGGGCGACCACAAGGGTCGTCCCTCGCCCTGTTTGACGCTCAACGCCGGGCTGTCGCCGGAGGTGCCGCCGCGGCGGTGCCTCCCTCCTTCAGGAAGATGTAGTACAGCCGCCCCTCGTTCTGGGTGTGGCCGGCGCGCAGCTCCGCGTCGGGGCCGGAGCCGTAGTAGATGTCGCACCGCCCGGCCGACCGGATCGCCCCGCCCGTGTCCTGGTCGAGCAGGAAGGACGAGAACGGCAGCGGCTGGACCAGGCCCTGCGGGAGGGTGGTGACGGCGTAGGCCAGCGCCGCGCGGGGGAAGACGGCCTTGTCCGTCGCGATCGAGTGGAGCGGCGTCAGCGGCGCGTTGATCGACCCGTACGGCCCTCCGTCCCGCGGCGTGAAGAAGACGTAGCTCGGGTTCCGGTAGGTGTACTCCCGGACCTGGTCCGGCCGCCCCTGGAAGTAGGCCTTGATCGCCTGCAGCGACATCTCCTGGGCCCGGATGCGCCCGTCCTTGACCAGCTCCTTTCCGAGGCTGGCGTACGGCTGGTCGGTCTTGCCCGCGTAGCCGACGCGCAGCTCCGTCCCGTCCGGCAGCCGGATCCGGCCGGAGCCCTGCACGTGGACGACGTAGACCTCGAGCGGGTCGCGGAGCCAGACCAGTTCCTGCCCTTTCAGCAGCTGCCCTTCCTCGATCTCCCGTCGCGTCGGCCACGGCGTGAGCGTGCCGTTTGGCTGCTGCCGCCCGAGGCATTTCCCCTCCTTGTCCTTCACGAGGTCGGAGGGGAGGCGGTAGAGCGGATAGCGGAACTTCGTCGTCTGGACGAGGCTCCCGTCGTAGATCGGCTCGCAGTAGGCGGTGAAGAGGACGATGCCGGAGCCGTCCCAGCCGACGGATTCGTAGACGTCGAAGCGCTCGACGATCTGCCGGTGGAGGTCCGTGCCGGAGAGCGACTGCAGGAGGACCGCCTTGAAGGCCTCGAGGCTCTTCACGACGCGCTCGTGGGGGATGTCGAGGTACGGGTAGTACTGCTTCGACGAGGGCTTGGCCATGTAGGCGAGGCTGTGGTCGATGGCCTGGACGAGGCCGTCGCGGCGGTGGAAGCCGGGGGCGAAGTCGGGGTACCGGAGCGGGTCCGTGACCTTGCGGAGGGCCATCGTGCCGGGGGGCAGCGGCCGCGCGTAGTCCGGCGTGCCGCGGCAGGCGGCGAGGGCCGGCAGCACGAGGGCGGCCAATAGCAGGCGGCGTGCGGGCATGGGATCTTCTCCACCGGGACCGGGCGGGCCGACGGACACGATGCGTCTATATGATCTTATCGAACGGATCCGGGGATTTCTGGACCCGGTCCTGAACCTTTTCGACGGCCTCCCGTTTGCAGGGGTGGACGCGGACGATCCATTCAACGGGAGGGGACCATGGACGCCTATCCTGACGGGACCGGGCCGGCGGCGCAGGGGGATCCGGTCGTGTACGTCGACGTCACCCCGCCGGAGGACTGGACGGACCGGGTCGTGACGGCGACGCCGTGGTGGGCGATCTCGATCGGGCTCCACGGGCTGGTCCTGCTGCTGGCCGTCTACGTCGTGCTGGGGGCGAGCGCGGCGACGGCCCCGGAGCAGGTCTCGGTGGTCCGGCTGGCACCCCAGATCGTGAAGCCGCCGATCTTCGACCTGCCGCGGGACGTGTTCGAGAACCGGGTCCCCCTCCGCGCCGAGCGTGCCTCCGTAGACCCGTATTTCAAGAAGGACTCGGAGGAGTCCGACCACGTGGAGACGGCGAACGAGGAGGACTTCAAGCGGGCGAAGGGGGACGACAAGGACTTCCTGTCCGACAAGCCGTTCAAGGGGCCCGGGGTGAACGACTCCGTCGGCGTGGGCGGGGGCGGCGGCGGGCGGAAGGGGGGGCCGTACGGCGGGCGCGTCAACCGGAACCCCGGCCCCGGCGGCGGGAGCCTCTACACGGAGAGCGCCGTCGTGGCCGGCCTCCGCTGGCTGGCCCGTCACCAGAACCCCGACGGGAGCTGGGACACGGACGGCTTCACCTCCCAGTGCGGCCGCCAGCTGCGCGGGGCCTGCGGCGGGCCGGGGTACCCCGAGTACGACACGGGCAACACCGCCCTCGCCCTCCTGGCCTTTCTCGGCGCGGGCTACACCCACCTCTCCCGCGACGTCTACGACGGCATCTGCTTCGGGACGGTCGTGAAGAAGGGGATCCAGTGGCTGATGGCGAACCAGGACAGCGACGGGTGCGTCGGAGGCCGGAGCGCCGCCAAGCACATGTACAACCATTCGATCGCGGCCCTCGCCCTGAGCGAGGCGTTCGGCCTCACCGGCAGCGGGCTGCTGAAGGAGCCCGCGCAGCGGTCGATCGACTTCCTCGCCAGCGCGCAGAACCCCGGCCAGGGCTGGCGCTACACGGCCCGGAGCGGAGACAGCGACTCGTCCGTGACCGGCTGGTGCGTCATGGCCCTCAAGAGCGCAGAGATCTCCGGGCTCGCTGTCCCGGCGAGCGGCTTCGAGGGGGCCCGGGCGTGGTTCGACGCGGTGACGACGGAGGACCACGACGTCGGCTACCTCGACCGGTCGACCACCGGCACCGTCGTCGTCCAGGGCAAGACGGAGCACTACGCCGACCACGACGCCCTGGTGGCCATCGCCGTGATGTGCCGGATCTTCATCGACAAGAAGCAGGGCGACCCGCGGCTGCGGGGCGGGGCGGAGCGGCTCCTCCGCGACCTGCCCGTGTGGGACGGCCCGAAGATCGACTTCTACTACTGGTACTACGCGTCGCTCGCCCTCTTCCAGTTCGACGGCCCCACGGGCCGCTGCTGGACGTCGTGGAACGAGAACATGAAGAACGCCCTCGTGAACAACCAGAAGCGGGCGAGCGAGGGGTGCCTCAGCGGCTCGTGGGACCCGATCGACCGGTGGGGCTTCGAGGGCGGGCGGGTCTACGCCACCGCTGTCAACGTCCTGACGCTCGAGGTCTACTACCGCTACGACAACGTCTTCATCGGCGAAAAGAAGAAGGCGGAGGTGAAGGCGAAGTAGGGGGCGGGGCTCAGGCCGCCGCCGCAAGGGCCGCCAAGACGAGGAGCGCCAATCCCGCCGCCCACGCCGCCGCCCGCGGCGCGGGCGGCGGGACCGTTTTCGGGGCCGGCCTCGTGCTGGCCAGCGCCCCGATCCCCCCCGCCGCGTAGAGCCCGGCGAGGACGGGGGCGAGGGGGAATCTCGCCGGGATCTCCCCCGGATCGAATGGGGGGATCGAGCCCTCGACGAGCCGGCGCAGCTCCTCCTCGCGCATCCCCGGGTGATCGGCGAGCGCCTTCGCGAGCGCCGCCTCCCAGTGCTTCTGCCGGGCCTCGGCGACGGCGCGCTGGTGGGCGCGGGCGGCGGCGTCCGCGGCGACGAGCGGCGCCCCCTCCAGCGCGAAGAGCCCCGCGTAGGCGGCGGCCGCGAG
>CAYUME010000168.1:0-8733 GCA_964445475.1 uncultured Planctomycetia bacterium | reverse complement strand
GGGCGAGGACCCGCGCCGTTGGATCGTGAACAAGAACGGCAACGAGTGGGGGGAGGGGCACTACGCCCTCGTCGCGCACGGCCTGAAGGCGGGTGCCTACCTCAACATCGGGGGCGGGCAGGGGAACCTGATCGAGCTGGTCGGCGACGCGGAGGTGCTGAAGCCCGGCCGGTGGCAGCACCTGGCGATGACGTTCGACGGTGCGGCGTTGAAGGTCTACTGCGACGGCGCGCCGGCGGGGGCGAAGGCGGTGGGCCGGAAGCGGACTCCCGGCGGCGGCCCGCTCGTCATCGGGCGGCGCGTGGACGGGTACGGCCCGTCGCAGGTCAAGGGGCTGATCGACGAGGTGCGGGTCTACGGGCGGGCGCTGGCGGCGCCCGAGATTGCCGCCCGCGCGCGTGGCACGGGGGCCGGGGCCGCGCCGGGGTGCGTCGGGTCGTGGCCGTTCGACGAGCCCGCGGGGCTTCCGGCGGCGGTGAAGGCGGTCGTGGAGAAGGCGGGGCCGGAGGCGGCGTACCGGTCGTTCCTGTTGAAGGATTAGGGGGGTCCCATGCCGAAGGAATCGGCGCCGACGTGGTGGCCGTTCGCGATCCTCGCCATCAGCGTGGCGCTGATCGTGGTGCAGATCACGGTCCTGAAGATCCACGCCTTCCTGGCGCTCGTCCTGGCCGCCGCCGCGGCCGGCCTGCTGGCGCCCATCGGGTCGCTGCCGGGCGAGCCGGCCGCCAGCCACTGGGTGCAGGCGGCGGAGGTGACGGCCTTGAAGTTCGGCGAGGTGGCGGGCGGCATCGGGATCGCCATCGCGCTGGCCTCCGTCCTCAGCATGTGCCTGATGGAGAGCGGGGCGGCGGACAAGGTCGTCCGGCGCTTCCTGGCGGTCTTCGGCGAGAAACGGGCCGGGACCGCCCTCCTCGTCAGCAGCTACCTCCTCTCCATCCCGATCTTCTTCGACATCTTCTTCATGCTCCTCCTGCCCCTCGCCCGGGCCCTGCGGCTGCGGACGGGGAAGGACTACCTGCTCTTCATGATGGCCATCTGCTGCGCGGCGACGGTCACGCACGGGATGGTCGCGCCCCACCCCGGCCCGCTGGCCATGGCCGACGCGCTGAAGCTCGACCTCGGCGTCACGATCGTGGCCGGGCTCCTGGCCGGCATCGTGCCCGTGGCGGTCTCGTGGCTCTACGCCCTCTGGATCAACCGCCGCATGGACGTGCCGATGCGCGAGATGCCGGGGGCGTCGATGAAGGACCTCGAGGCGGTGGCCTCGCGGCCGGAGTCCGAGCTGCCGTCCTTCCTCGTCTCGGTCCTGCCGGTGGTGCTGCCGATCGTGCTGATCTCGACGGCGTCGATCCTGAAGGCGATGGGCGGCGTGGCGCGATATCCGTCCGCCTACCCCGTGGTGGAGTTCGTCGGCAACCGGAACATCGCGCTGCTGATCGGGCTGGCGATCGGGCTGGTGACGCTGGCCCGGCAGCGGGGCCTGTCGCTGGCGCGGATCGGGGACCTCGTCGGGCCGCCGCTGCAGACAGCCGGGATCGTCATCCTCATCACCGCCGCGGGGGGGGCCTTCGGGAAGATGCTCCAGGCGGCCGGTGTCGGCGAGGCCATCAAGGGCGCGGTGGAAGGACGGGAGGTGAACCTGATCCTCCTGTCCTACGCCGTCGCCTGCGTCATCCGCGTCGCCCAGGGCTCGGCCACCGTGGCGATGCTGACGACGGCCGGGATGATGCTGCCGATCGTCGAAGGCGGCACGGCGCTGCCCTACCACCCGGTCTATCTCTTCCTCGCCATCGGGTTCGGGGCGATGGTCTTCTCGTGGATGAACGACAGCGGATTCTGGGTGGTGAGCAAGCTGAGCGGGATGACGGAGAGGGAGACGCTCAAGAGCTGGTCGGTCGTCGTCACGGTCAATTCCGTCGTGGGACTGATCGTCACGTTGATCGCGGCGTCGATCTTCCCGATGGTCCCCCGGTGACCGCTTCCCGGGAGCGCGTCCCCGGTGGAGGGGTGGACGTGCACGAGGAGTCCCGCGGAACGGTCCGGACTCGGCGTCGTTTTAGTTGATGGGCGGCCGCCGTGGCGGTATGGTCTGCGTTCGCGCGTCGTGACAATCCCGGTATCCCATAAGGAGGTTCGTCATGAAACGGTCACGCTGGCTGGCGGCGCTCGCGGGCACGGCCCTCGCGGGCGGGCTCTGCCTGGCGCTCCAGGCGGGCGAGGGGTACACCGACACGCCCCTGATCGCACCCGGCGGGAAGTGGAAGGTCCACGACGCCGCCCGGCCCCAGCCGCCGGTCGTCACCCCCGGCACGTTCAGCACGAACGAGACGCCCGGGAAGCCGCCGTCGGACGCGATCGTCCTCTTCGACGGCACGGACCTCTCGAAGTGGCAGGGCGGGCAGTGGAAGGTCGAGAAGGGCTACATGGAGGTGACGAAGGGCCAGCTGGAGACGAAGGACGAGTTCGGCGACGTCCAGCTCCACCTCGAGTTCTGCACGCCGCCGCCGAAGGGGAGCGGCCAGGGCCGCGGCAACAGCGGCATCTTCTTCTTCGGCCGTTATGAGATCCAGGTCCTCGACTGCTACCAGAATCCGACCTACGCCGACGGGACGACGGGCGCGCTCTACGGGCAGTACCCGCCCCTCGTCAACGCCTGCCGCCCCCCCGGGGAGTGGAGCATGTACGACATCGTCTTCAAGGCCCCGCGCTTCAAGGGGAACGAGCTCGAGGCGCCGGCCACGGCGACGGTCTTCCTCAACGGCATCCTCCTGCACGACGCCAAGCCGCTGCTCGGCCCCACGCAGCACCGGAACGCGACCAAGTATTCGCCCCACGGGCCGAAGGGGAAGATCAGCCTCCAGGACCACGGCAACCCCATGCGGTTCCGGAACATCTGGGTGAGGCTGTTGAAGGGCTATGACGAGCCGTGACGGCGTGGAGCGTATTGCGTAGAGCGTGGAGCGTGCGGCGTAGAGCGTGGAGCGAGCTGGAAACGAGAAGGGCGGGTCCGGGAACGGGTCCGCCCTTTTTCATTGGACTGGGGCTGTCGCGCGAAAGCCTGTGGGGTCCTGCTATTTCAGCTTCAGGATCAGGTCCTGGACACGCGCCCGCCAGGCGTCGAACGTCTCCGGCGGCGGGGCGGGGATGCGGCCGCCGTGGACCGGGTCGTAGTCGGCGTGCCTCAGGACGATCGCGGCGTCGACCTCCGCGAGGAACGCCCGGGCCGCGTCGGCCGCCGGACCTGTCTTTCCCTCGAGCGCTTTCTCCAGCGTCGCGAGGTACCGGCGGTCCTTCACGCCCTCGCGCACGGCCTCCCATCGGATCGTCGGGACCTTCCCCTCGTTCGGATCCTCGGCCGGCCAGGCGTAGTTGTGCTCGGGGGTGGCGGAGGTCATCTCGTAGACCCACTGGGCCGCGCCGCGGGCCTTGGCCTTCCAGGTGAAGTACCCGAAGAGGTTTCGCGCGGAGCCGAAACCGCCCGGCGCCGATCCCGCCCCCGCCATGTTGTAGAGATGGATCGTCGCGTCCGGGTTCTCGCGCTTCACGATCTCCAGCTTGTCGGGCAGCCAGCGGTTGGTCGACCAGATGTCGAGCAGCCCCTTCCAGTGCTCGTGCTCCGGCTCGCCCATCGCCCACCCGCCGCCGCACGTCAGCTCGCGGAGGACGTCGGGGATCTCTTTTTTCGCCAGCGCGTTGTAGTGCTTCGTCGCGGGGATGGTCCACGGATGGCTTCCTGCCTCGTCGGCGACGGCGAGGATCGGCTCCAGGCCGCGCGCCCGGGCCTCGTCGCGGACCATCCGGACGGTCTCGACGAAGCGCCTGTCGTGCGCCTCGCTGAAGGGATAGTAGCGGAACCAGGGGCCGTACATCTTGATCGATTTGTCCGGCGTATTGAGCCACTCGGCCGTGATCCGGTTGTAGAGCTCGCAGAAGAAGTGACGGCGGGGAAAGCCGGCCCGCTTGTAGGCGTCGAGCCAGGGGAGGAGCGCCTCGCGCGGGAGGTCGCCCTTCGCCGTTACGGGCATCGGGACCGCCGAGAGCGTCATCCCGTGGGCCTTCTGGTCGGCCAGGTCGCGGGCGTAGGCCTCGAGGCTCGCCGGGCGCGAGGTGTACATAGAGAAGTGGAGGTCGACCTCGGCCAGCACGACGGGAAGGACCGTGAGGCGGAGGGGCAGGGCGATCCGTTCCGCGCCGTCGCGGAGGATGCGGACGCAGCCCTCGTAGGTGCCGGCGGGCGCGTCAGCGGGAACGTGATAGGTGATCCAGATGACCCGGGTGCGATTTGCGGGGACCGGGATCGTGTCGAACGCCTCCAGCAGGAGCGGGATCGTTTCGGTCTGCTTCTGGTCCTGGACCTTGGCGCACCGGACGGCGCGGACGTCGAGGCGCTCCGCGCCGATGACGCAGCCGCCAGGCCCGGCCAGGGCTGTCGTCTCGACCGCGTAGGCGGCGGGCGTGAGGGGCGCGATCGCGCAGGCGAGGGGGCCGATCTGGCCGGGGGCGTCGCGGGCCTCCAGGCGGTCGCAGCGGGCCGGCGGGTCCGGGGCCGCGCCCGGGGGGGGCGGCGCGAAGGGGCGCACGGCCAGAAGGGCGAACCCGCGCGCTTGCTCCTCCCCCGTGGCCCCGAACGCGGTCGTCCCGGGGCCGTCGAGCCCGGGGTCGCCGAGGTAGGCGTGCGCGGCGGCCGTCCGGCCCCGGACGCGGAACGACTCGGGCCTGTCGGCGGCGCCCGCCGGGAGCGCCATCGCGACGAGGGCGGCGAGGAGCGGGCCGGACATCCGGGGTGACGGGGGATGCATGGCGGGCCGGATCCTCCGTATCCCCTTGCCGGGCGCGGCGCGTCACCCGCCCATCAGCGCCTCGTAGAGCGGCGCGGCCATCGCTTGCCGGCCCCGGCGCTCGCACTCGGAGGCCAGGGCGCGGAGCCCGGCCTCGTCGCCCACCGGGGCGGTCGCGTCGGGGAAGGCGGTGACGTACTCGAGGTAGAGGTCGCAGGCCCCCGGGACGTCGCGCGCGGCCATTGCGCGGCGGACGGCCTCCGCGAACCGTTCCCGCGCGCGGTCCCGCCGCCCGATCACCTCCCAGCACCGCGCCTGCTCGGCGACCGGGAGGGGCGAGGCGGGCTCGATCGGCTCGAGCTTCTGGAAGGCCTCGAGGGCCTGCCACCACTTCCCGGCGCGGAACCGCTCGCGTCCCAGCGAGAGCCAGCGCTCGGCGGCGCCGCGCCGGACCTGCCGGGTGGCCAGCGCCAGGCCGAGCCCGGCGAGGAACCCGGCCGCATGCGCCCAGTATGCCACCTCGATGACGCCCTCGGCCTGCGCGGAGGCGATGCTTGCCGCGAACTGGACGAGGACCCAGAGCCCGACGAAGAGGACGGACGGGACCCAGCCGAATCCCTGGCGGATGAAGACGACGAGGAAGATGAGGTAGTAGAGGCGGAGGCGGAAGCGGAAGAAGCGGATGATATGGAATCCGATCAGGCCGGAGATGGCGCCGGAGGCGCCGATCGTCCGTTCCGCGAGCAAGGCCGGCTGGAAGACCCGCACGAAGAGGTCGTGCCCGACGATGGCGGCGAGGCCGAGGAGCAGGTAGAAGCCGACGAAGCGCGCCCGTCCGAGATCGTCCTCGAGGTCGGCGCCAAAGGCCCAGAGGAAGACCATGTTGCCGGCGAGGTGGAGGAGGCTTCCGTGCAGGAAGAGGTGGGTGAGGAGCGTGACCGGGCCGGGGTCGGCGGGGGCGTAGCCGAATCGTCCGTAGACCGCCTTTGCGCCGTCGGGGCCGGCCGCGGCGCAGGCGGCGAAGACGGCCGCGTTGAGGCCGATCAGCGCGAGCGTCGCGGTCGGCGCGCGCTCCCGTTCGTGGTCGGAGCCGAGGGGAAAGACGAGGAACATGCGTTTTCCTACCGGTCGAGCGCCAGGACGAAGCCGACCGCGGGGTCCTTGGGCTTCTCGCCGGCGACGCTGCCGAGGAGAAGCAGGTGGCGGGCGGAGAGGACCGCGGACCCGCTGGCGTGGAGCCGCTCCCAGCGCCACCGCGGCTCGCCCGTCGCCAGGTCCACCGCGACGGCGAAGAGCAGGGTCTTGAACTTCCCCTCGATCGTGGGCTCGAGGAGGGCGACCTTGCCCTCCTGGCCGGCCGTGTAGGCGACGCCGTCGCCGACGAAGACGCCGTCCCCCGCGGGATGGGACCAGCGCGAGTTGCCGGTGTCGGCGTCGAAAGCGGCCATCGACCGGCCGGTGCCCATGGAGATCCCGCCCTGCAGGCTGCCGGCGTACTTGGCCATGCCGGCGGGCCCGCCCTCGATCTTCTGGAAGGCGGGGCCGCCCGGGCCGTCGGCGGTGAGCAGGAGGGTCCGTCCGTCCGTCCATTCGAGCCGGGGGCTGTTCCCGACCGCGATCCGCCAGAGGACCCGGCCCGAGGCGGCCTCCAGCATCACGCCCTTGAAGTGGCCGGCGAAGAAGAGGCGGTTCCCGACCTCGGCGAGGGTCGTGCCGACCAGGTCGTCCTCGTACGGGCCGCTTTCCGCGCTCCAGCGCAGCGCGCCCTTCGCGTCGAGGCGGAAGGCCAGGCGCGCCGTCGCCGCCACGACGCCGTCGGCGCGGGGGAGCAGTTGCTCGAGGCCGCGGGGAGCCCCTTTCCGGAACTCCGCGTCCATCGTCCAGGTCCACGCCACCGTGCCGTCCTTCGCGGAGAGGCACGCCACCGTCCCGGGAGGCCCGGCGGCGTAGACGTGCGGGCCCTGCAGGCCGACGAGCGAGGGGCTCAGGTCCTTCAGGTCCGTCGTCCACCGCGCCTTGCCCGTCGACGGGTCGAGGCAGACGATCGACGTGTCGCAGGCGAGGGCGATCGCGCTGTCGGACGCGGCGAGGCCGGAGGTGCCGGAGCGGAACCGGCCGAAGCGGCCGGATCCCGGCGCGCGATGCTGCCAGGCGGTCTTTCCGGTGGCGGGGTCGAACGCGGTCACCGTCTCCCCGGCGATGCAGAGGAGGCGGCCGGCGGCGGGGCGGAGCTCGGCGTTCCAGGCGAAGACCATCCGGTCGGCCGCCGCCTCGTTCCCGCCCGCGTCCGCGGCCCACCGGACGGCGCCGGACCGGGGGTCGAGCGAGACGACCTTGCCCTGCCCGGTCAGGGCGTAGACGGCGTCGCCGGAGGCGACGGCGGACTCGTAGAGGCGCGCGGAGTCCGTCACTTCCCAGGCCACGCGCCCGCGCATCGCGAGGAGGATCCAGACGAGGATCAGGGCGCCGAGGCCGAGGCCGGCGAAGACGAGGAGCTTCCGGCCCCGGGCCAGGAGGGCGTCGGCCTTGGCGACCAGCGCCCGGTCGGCGGCCTTGGCCTCGAGGTCGGTCTCGGGGGGGTGCTGCGCGCGGGTGGCGTCGCGGCAGGCGGGGCCGCAGAAATAGCCGAAGGCTTTGCGGCACTCGAGGCAGATGGGCTGTCCGCACCCCCCGCACTTCCCGACCGGCTTGCCCTTGTGCTCGCGGCACGCGGCGGGCCCTTCGGCGCGCCCCACGGGGGCCTGTACGGCCGCCCGCGCGGGTCCCGGGGCCGGCCCGGCGGCCGGCGGGGCGGCCGGGATCTTCACCAAGTGCCCGCAGCCCGGGCACTTGCCCGTGCGGCCGGCCATCCGTTCCGGGACCTGCATCGACTTGCCGCAGTGATCGCACGTGATCGGGATCGGCATGGTTCCCCCTCCTCCCAATCCTCCTTCGTTCGTCCTCCCGGCCGCCTCCCGCCGTGTCAAGGGTGCGCCTTCACGATCTCCGCGAATCGTTCCAGGTCATTATAATTGCGCTGCCAGGTCGTGTACATGACCCCGGCCGCGCCGCCGGCGGCCCGGGCGGCGTCGAGCCAGCCGGTCACGCGCTCCGGGGGCGCGTCGTAGTAGCCGGCCAGCAGCAGCCGGTGGCCGCGGCCGGCGAACCAGGGGAGGCTCTTGTCGCGCTGCTCGTAGTACCACGCGGCGACGATCACGTCCCTGTCGAGCCCCTCCCACGACCCGGCGAGGTCGCCCTTCACGAGGTAGTAGTCCTTGTGCGCGTTGTGGTGCGGGTCGAACATGTCGCTCCAGACGTAGATCGCCCCGCCGGGGTTGACCTCCCGGAGGAGGGCGGCGCAGGTCTTCACGTTGTCGGCGAGGATCGCGCCGGCCCCGATTCCCCGCCGCGCGCAGGCGTCGTCCCAGCCGAGGACGCGGATCTCGTCGTGAGACATGAAGTAGCCCGTCGCCCCCCACGCGGCGTGCACCCGGCGCGCCTGGTCGCGGAGCAGCTCCACCGTCTTCGGCTCGGAGGGGCAGATCATGACCTGGCCGTCGTAGACGGTGACGGCGTGATGGTATGAGACGCAGAGCCGCGTCCCGTCGGGCAGCCGCGTCCGGATGCGGGGCGGCTCGTGCCAGACGTCGTAGGCCCCCTTCCACGGGTGGGCCCCCATCCGGGGGTCGGCGACCGGCTCGAAATCCGTCCCCTCGGCGAGCGCCTTCCCGTCCTCCATCCTGACGGCGAGCGGGGCGCCGGCGCGGCGGACGAGGTTGAGGAGGCCGACCTCCTCGATCCGCGGGTCCTTCCACGCGAGCGTCCCGGTCGTCCCGCCCCAGCAGCCGAAGTAGATCCCGACCTCCTCGTCCTCGAGGGAATTGAAGACGGCGTGGTGCTCGGTCCAGTCCTGCGTCGGCTTCACGCCGAGATGGGCGTGATTGTGCTCGCGGTTCCCGGCGAGGACGGCGATCTT
>CAYUME010000167.1:0-8736 GCA_964445475.1 uncultured Planctomycetia bacterium | reverse complement strand
AGGCCGGCTGCCGCGCCCGACCGGGCGGACCGGCGGCGAAACGCGTCGAGGGCGGCCAGGCGGACGTCGAGGTCGCGGGCGTCGCCGAGGGCGCGGGTGAGGCGCCGGGCCCGGCGCCTCCAGCGTCGTGCCTTCCGGACGCCGGCCGCGGCGAGGAGGGCGAGGGCCGCACGGAGGCGACGCGAGGCGACGCGGAGGTCGTGAATCGTGCCGCCGCTCCGGCCCCGACGGACGGGCCCGAGGAGGCGCCGCGCGACCCCCGCCTGCCGGAGCGCCGCCCGCGCGCAGACGGCCACGAACGGATCGTCACCCCGCCGCATGTCACGCCCCCGGAATGCAGCAAACGGCGCGGCGTCAGCATGCCGCGCCGTTTGCCGCAAAGCGAGCCCGGCCGGGTGGGAGGCCTAGCGGTCGCCGAAGCACGTCCCCACCAGCCGCGCGCTCTGCACGAAGGGGTGGTCCGTCGGCACCTCTTTGCGCCGGCCCGCCACCTCCTCCAGGGGCACCGGCCGGCACTCGGCGCCGCGATAGGCCACCATGACGCCGGTCTCCCCCGCGGCCATCAGCTCGACGGCCTTGGTGCCCAGGAGCGTGCAGAGCATGCGGTCGAAGGCGGACGGGACGCCGCCCCGGAGGACGTGGCCGAGGGAGGTGACGCGGGCCTCCGTGCCCGTGCGCTCCTGGAGCTGGCGCGCGATCCGGCTGGCCATGGATTCCTGGACGATGTGGTAGGCTTGGACCTCGTCGCGGATCTTCCGGACGACGAGCGGCTGCCCCGTGCGCGTCTCGTCGATCCACACCGACTCCTCCCCGCCCTTCCGCTTCTTCTCCGGGCGTTCCGCCTTCGCCGGCTCCTTCTCCGCGGCCTTCTTCCTTTTCTTCTCCTGCTTCTGCGCCCGCTCCGCCTCCCGGGCCTCCTCGCAGGAGCGGGCGCCCTCGGCGACGGCGACAATGCTGAAGCGCTTCCCGCTGCGCCGGCGCTCGAGGAGGTACTCGGAGACGGTCCGGAGGTCGTAGGGTATCTCGGGGATGAGGATGACGTCGGCCCCCCCGGCGATCCCCGCCCCGAGCGTCAGCCAGCCGGCCCGGTGCCCCATGATCTCGCAGACGATGATCCGGTGGTGGCTGGTGGCGGTGGTGTGGAGACGGTCGACGGCCTCGGTGGCGATCCCCATCGCCGTGTCGAAGCCGAAGGAGAAGTCCGTCCCGGCGACGTCATTGTCGATCGTCTTCGGGAGCGTGACGACGGGCAGGCCCTCGCGGGCCAGCCGGGCGGCGTTCTTCTGGGTGCCGCCGCCGCCGAGACAGACGAGGCAGTCGATCTCGAGCCGGCGGGCGTTCTGGACGGCGACGGCCGTCATGTCCAGGATCTCGTCCCCCATCGGCATCTTGTGGGGCTTGTCGCGGCTGGTGCCGAGGATGGTCCCGCCGCGCGTGAGGATCCCGCTGACGGAGGCGTTGTCGAGCGGGATCGTCCGGTTCTCGACCAGCCCGCGGAAGCCGTCCAGGAAGCCGAGGGCCTTCATGCCCTGCTCGGCGGTCGCCGCCTTGACGATGGCGCGAATGGCGGCGTTCAATCCCGGGCAGTCCCCGCCGGACGTCAGGATCCCGATGCAGCGCACCTTCGGTTTCTTCCCCATGACGGACTCCGAATTCGGGACTCGAGGAAGGCGAACGGACACAGCGTACGCAGGCGAGGGGCGACGGTCAAAGGGAAACGGGGGGGGATTCGTAGAGCGTGGAGCGTTACCAGGGCGTCGGGTCGATCGCCTTGGCGGCCCAGTCGGTGTACGCCTGCTTCAGCCGCTCCGCCGTCTGGGCCGCGCGGGAGCGGGCGTGGCTGCGGAGGATCTCCTCGAGCCCCCGCCGGATGGCCTGGACCGTCTCCTTCGGCCGGGGCGGGTAGTCGGGATCGAGGAGGCCCCATCGGACCTGCGCCGCCTGGGCACGGACGGCATAGAGCATCTCGGCCGGCTTGAGCTCGGCCTGGAAGGCGCGGTCCGCGCGCAGGCGCGCCGCCAGCTTCTCGAACCGCGGCCCCAGCTCCCGGTCCCCCCGCGTCTGGACGGCACACCGCTGCGCGGCGCGGCTGGCCAGGAAGGGGTGGACGGCCAGGTTCCGCTCGACGAGCGCCGCCTGCTTCTCGTAGTACTCCCGGACGCCGGCCAGCAACGCCGCCGCCTCCCCCCGCGCCGCGCCCTTCCCGTCCCGCGCCTTGGCCTGGAGCGCGGAGAGCACGGGGAGGATCGGGGCGGAGACGGCTCCCGCCTCGGCCAGTCGCCGCGCGTCCTCCGCGCAGGCCGTGTACACCCCCTCCTTCACGATCGCGCCCGACGTCGCGTCGACCGCCCTCCGGATCCCCTCGGGCGTGAAGCGGGCGCCGGCGTAGACGTGGACGGAGCCGCCGGTGAGGTCGCGGCCGTCGTGGCAGATGTCGCCCACGAGCTTCCCGTCGCCGTCGAAGAAGAGGTAGCGGGGCCCCCCGGTGAAGGTGAGGCCGGGCAGGGAGGCGGTCTCTTCGGTGAAGAAAGTCGCCAGCGGGCTGCCGCCGCCGGCCGTCCACCAGGCGCAGTCCGTCTTGCCCGGGGGGACGATGAAGAGCGGAACGACGCCGCCGGGGGGCGCCGCCCGGATGTACTGCATCCCCATGCGGACCATGAAGTCGTTCCACTTCGCGTTGTCGGGCCCGCCGAGGATGACGAGGACGCAGCGACCGGGGAGGTCGTCGGCCGCCACCGGGGGGCCCGCGAGGGGACTCTTGAGGACGGCGCCGCAGACGTCGCGCTCGAAGAGGATGTCGGGCTCGGCGGCGCGCTTCTTCGCGCGGTCGAGCGCCGACTCCGCCGGCGCGAGCGCGGGGGCGGCCAGCAGCGCCAGGAGACCACCCGAGATCCAATGACGTCGAGGAAACGCCAAGGCGCCCAGGTCGCCAAGGAAGCGCCAAGGTGATCCGAATTGGTCCCGGCGCGTCCTTGTGTTCATGGCATCCGATCGATTGAAACCACAGCCGGCACCCCCCGCGGCATGCAACAAACGGCGCGGCGTCCGTATGCCGCGCCGTTTGTTGCAAAGCGAGCCACTCGGGGATGAGCAAAGCGAGTTCCCGAGTGGCGAGCGGTCACCCGCCGAAGGCGTCGCGTAGCGCGGCGGCGGCATCGCCGGCCCGGTCCAGGTGATTCTTTGCCTTCGCCGCCTCGCCGGCGGCGAGGAGAAAGAAGGCGGCCAGGGCGTGGTCCTCCGGGGCGCCGGGCGCCTCGGCCAGCGCAAGGGCCAGGGCGCACCAGTCGGGGGACTGAAGCTGGCCCCAGCCAAGATCCACGCGCCCGCCGCCCTCCAGGAGGACCTGCAGGCCCGACTCCTCGGCGGCGGTGACGGTCGCGCGCGCGCCCAGCGCCTTCAGCTCGCGGCGCACCTTTCCGCCTCCCTGCACGACGGCCGCGAGGCGCTTTTTCATGCGCCCCTCCCATGCCCTCAGGAGGGCGGGGTCCTTCAGGCGTCCGCCGGCTTCGGGCGACGCGGCGGGTCCCGGTCCTGCCGCCGCCTCCGCCTTCGCCTCCTGTGAGGTCTCGGTGACGGCCGCCCCTCCGGCCCGGGCCGTGTCCGGGATGGAGGCCGGCCGGCCCCCGCCACTGAAGGCGGCCTTCGTCCGCACGCTTTGGGAGAGCTTCTTGAGCGAATCGGCCCGGTCCTTCGCCTCGTCCGCCAGCGGGATGCCGGCGTGCTGCTTGTAGAGGGCGTCGCAGGCCCGGATGAGGCCGTCGAAGACGCCGACCGCACCGCGGTAGTCGCCCGCCTCCGCCAGGCGTTTCGCCTCCTCGACGCCCTTCGTCTCGCCCTCGCGCAGCTCCTGCAGGCGCAGGCGCAGGGGCGCCTCGATCTTCCGCAGCGCCTCCTGGGCCTTCGGGACGAGGTCGTCGGAATCGCCCATCGGGAGGACCTGGGCGTAGTACTTGTAGGCCTTCGCGACGTCGCCCTTCTCCATCGCCTCCGTGGCGGCCCGGAAGGCGTCCTTGTTGCTGATCCCGCCGCGCTTCTTGACGGGCAGGGGGGCGAAGGCGCCGGGGCGCTCGAACAGGATCATCGCGGCGAGGATGGCGGTGCTGACGTAGTCGCTGCCATCCTTGAGCTTCGCGTAGGCTGCGGGCGCGTCGCCCCCCTCGTCGTTGGGGAACGCGGCGATCGTCCCGTCCGGACGCAGGTTCGGGATGATCAGGTCGTGGAGATAGTACTGGGCGAACCGGCCGTAGGCCTCGGGGCCGACGCGGTGGAGGGCGGCGGCCACGGCGAAGTGGTGGAGGTTGCCGCTGGCGTGGGCCTTCCGGACGTCCCGGCAGCTCTCCTGCAGATGGCGCCCGATGCCCGCCACGCGGGGGTCGCCATCCTGGCCGGTGCTGGTCAGGCCGAGGAAGACGTAGGAGGCGGCGGCCAGGGAGAAGCCGCCGCGGCCCCAGAGACCGTAGGCGACCGATCGTCCGTCGCAGACCATCTCGACGTACTCGCGGGCCTCGTCGAGGGCCGGGCCGGTCTGGAGGCCGAGGGCCCGCATCTCCTCGAGGGCCATGAAGTAGCCGCAGCCGACGGAGGAGATGTCGAGGGCGTAGTTGCCCTGCCCCCAGCGGGGCCCGTGGAACCAGCCGCCCTCCTTCTCGCGCGTCTTGTGGGCCCACTTGGCGCCCCATTCGAGCTTCGCCGCCATCTCGGGCGTCAGGCCGTAGCGCAGGCCGTACTCGGTCAGGTAGAGCATCGCCATCGAGCAGAACCAGCCCTCGTAGCCGCCGTGCCGCTTCACCCAGTCGAAGTACTTGCAGACGTGCTCCGCGCACTGCTTCGCCTCGGCCGGGCTGTTCCCCTCCGCCAGGAAGGCGAAGCCGGCGTAAAAGGCGCCGAGGAACTCGGCGTACCACTGGCCGCCGAGGACGCTCTTGCCCAGGTTCGACTTGACGTGCCCGAAGGACTTCTCGAGGGCGGCGGCGCAGGTCTTGCAGGTCCGGTAGTCGCCCGCGTGGACGGCCCCGGGGGGGCTGGCGGCGGGCGCCGGCGGGGAGGCGAAGACGGACATCAGGAGGGCGACGGAGAGAGCAACGCCGGCTGCGCCACGCCGCCGGATCCCGACCCCGGATCTCGCCATGCACGCAGCTCCGATCCCAGGCACCCCGTACTATATATATGCCGGGATCACGCAAAGCGAACACCGGCCGAGGGATAATAACCTGTCGCCTTGTTGACCGATCGTGCTGCCCCCCGGGCGACAAAGCACGGAGACCGAAAGACGACACGGAGGAAAGGAGGCGGCGCCCGTCCATTGCCAATGGGGGGCGTCGTCGGGTAGGATATCGGGAGCGGGGGAGCGTGGACGAAGCCGGGAAGATGGGAACTTCCGCCCATGTCCCGCGTCCAACCCATACCTCCCCGTCACGGGATCTCCGGGACGGCGGTCGGACTCCCTCTCTTCAACCGAATGGAGCCATTTCCCATGGCACGCCCCCGCACCCTCGCCCTCGCCGCCGCCGGCCTCCTCTGCGGGCTCTTCGTCCTCCGCGCCGCCGGGGGGCCCGCCGGCCCGCCCGACCGGGAACAGGCCGCGAAGCTGATGAAGCAGGGGAACTTCAAGGAGGCGTACGAGCACTTCTCGCGCCTCGCCCTCGATCCCGCGGACGACCCGAAGCAGGTCGGCCAGGACTTGGAGAGAGCCATCCAGTGCCTGCGGAGCCTCAACCGGGAATCGGAGGAGGACGCCCTGCGGGAGAAGGCCGTGGAGGCCCACCCGAAGACCTGGCGCCTCCTCGAGGCCGCGGCGCGCACCCTCTTGCAGTGCAACCACAGCGGGTTCCGGATCGCCGGGGAGTTCAAGCGCGGCCACCACCGGGGCGGCGGGCAGTGGATGAACGCCTACGAGCGCGACCGAGCCCGGGCCCTGCAGCTCATGGAGCGGGGGATGGAGGCCGCCGCCGGCGAGACGGACAAGGCGGCGCTCGGCCGGTTCTACCTCCAGCTGACCGACATCCTGATGGGCCAGCGCGGCTACGACGAGGCGTGGCGGCTCCAGTATCTCACCGATCTCAAGGCCCTGCCCGACGTCGCGGAAGGCTACTCCTACGGCGTCGGGGCCTCGCGCGGCGCCCCCGTCTATGCCGACGGGAAGCCCGTCTTCCACAAGCTCCCGAAGAGCTGGGCGGCGGCCGAGACCGACGGCGAGCGCTGGCGCTGGGCCCTCGTCGAGTCCGCCGAGATGGACCCCGGCCAGGGGACCGCGACCCGCCGGCGCTTCGCCGACTTCCTGCTCAACCAGTTCGGCGTCCAGACCCTGGCCGACTACGGCGGGTTCTTCGGCCGCCACGCGGAGGCGGACGACACGAAAAAGGACGAGAGCGGCACGTGGGCGCTCCATACGCTGGAGGACGGCGAGACGATCGCCAGGCTCGCCACGGGCATCCAGCGCTTCGCGCTGCCCGACGCGTTCAACTTCCTCGCGATCTACAAGGAGCTCAACGCCCACGACGCGCTCGCCCAGATCTACGAGAACCGGCGTCAGTACCCGAAGGCCGCCGAGCGCTGGCGCCAGGCCGGGCAACAGGCCCGCGTCGACCAGATCGTCAAGCCCTGGGGGATGTTCGAGGGCGTGGCGACCCAGCCCGCCGGATCGGGAGCCACCGTCGACTTCCGGTTCCGCAACGGGACGAAGGCCGCCTTCGAGGCCCACGCGATCGACGTCCCGAAGCTCCTCGCCGACGTGAAGGCCTACCTCGCCGCGAAGCCGAAGCAGCTGGACTGGGAGCAGCTCAACATCGCCGACCTCGGCTGGCGGATCCTCCACAAGAACCAGCGGCAGTACCTCGGCGCGCAGGTCGCGGCCTGGACGCTCGACCTGAAGCCCCGCCCGAACCACGTCGACCGCCGGATCACCGTGGCCACGCCGCTGCAGAAGGCCGGGGCGTACTACGTGACCGCCCGACTGGAGGGCGGGAACGCCTGCCACATCGTCCTCTGGGTCGCCGACACGGCGATCGTCAAGAAGCCCCTCGACCAGGCCACCTTCTACTATGTCGCCGACACCGTCACCGGCCAGCCGGTCCCGAAGGCGAACGTCGAGCTCTTCGGCTACCAGGCGCAGTGGGTGAACGAGCCGCGCGGGCGGGGGTACCAGAACGTCACCACCCGGCAGTTCGCGGAATTCGCGGACGCCGACGGCCAGCTGGTGCTCGACGCGACGCGGCAGCCGCCCAACCACCAGTGGATCGTCACGGCCACGACGCCCGAGGGACGCATGGCCTACCTCGGCTTCACGAACGTCTGGCACGGCCGCTGGTCCGACGCGACCTACCGGCAGGACAGGACGTTCGTCGTCACCGACCGGCCCGTCTACCGCCCGAAGCAGACGGTCAAGTTCAAGATCTGGGTCGACCGGGCCGAATACGACCGCGAGGGGCCCTCGCCGTACGCCAACCGCCCCTTCACCGTGCGGATCCACAATCCCAAGGGGGAGAAGGCGCTCGAGAAGCCGTACAAGGCCGACGAATTCGGGGGCCTCGACGGGGAGTTCGAGCTCGCCGCCGACGCGCCGCTCGGCGTCTACCGCATCGCCCTGGACCATCCGGGCGGCGGCACGTTCCGCGTCGAGGAGTACAAGAAGCCCGAATTCGAGGTGACGGTCGAGGCGCCGACCGAGCCGGTCCAGCTCGGCGAGCAGGTCACGGCGACGGTGAAGGCGAAGTACTACTTCGGCGCCCCGGTCGCCGAGGCGAAGGTGACGTACAAGGTCCTCCGCTCGGAGCACGACGCCCGCTGGTACCCGCCCTGCCGGTGGGACTGGTTCTACGGGCCGGGGTACTGGTGGTTCGCCTACGACTACGCCTGGTGGCCGGGCTGGGGCGAGTGGGGCTGCCGGCGCCCGACCCCGTGGTGGTGGCGGAACTGGGGCGGCCGTACCCCCCCCGAGGTCGTCGCCGAGGGCGAGGCGGCGATCGGGAAGGACGGGTCGCTGTCGATCCCCATCGACACGTCGGTCGCCAAGGCCATCCACCCCGACCAGGACCACCGCTACGCGATCACGGCGGAGGTGACGGACGCGTCGCGCCGGACGATCGTCGGCACGGGCGCCGTTCTCGTCGCCCGCAAGCCCTTCAAGGTCTACGCGTGGGTCGACCGCGGCTACTGCCGCACGGGCGACGCCCTCAACGAGCACTTCAGCGCCCGGACGCTCGACGGGAAGCCGGTGGCGAAGGCCGCGGCGGCCGTCCGGCTCCTCAAGGTCTCCTACAAGGACGGCCAGCCGGTCGAGGCCGAGGTCCAGGCGTGGGACCTCGCCACCGACGCGGACGGGCAGGGGCGCGTCCAGATGAAGGCCGCGGCGCCCGGCCAGTACCGCGTCGTCGCCGCCGTCACCGACGCCAAGAACCACACGATCGAGGGCGGCTACGTCTTCGTCGTCTACGGCGAGGGGATGGCCGGCGAGTACCGCTTCAACGACCTCGAGCTGGTCCCCGACAAGCGCGAGTACGCGCCCGGCGAGACGGTCCAGCTTCTCCTCAACGCCGACCGGCGCGACAGCTGCGTCCTCCTCTTCGACCGGCCGTCCAACGGCGTCTACCGCAAGCCGAGGCTGCTGCGCCTGAAGGGGAAGAGCGTCGTGGAGCCGCTCGCCGTCGAGCCGCGCGACATGCCGAACTTCTTCGTCGAGGCGGTCGCCGTCGGCGGCGGGAAGGTCTTCAGCGAGGCCCGCGAGATCGTCGTCCCCCC
>CAYUME010000166.1:0-8752 GCA_964445475.1 uncultured Planctomycetia bacterium | reverse complement strand
ACGCGCAGTCCGGCGGGGGGCGGCGGGGCGACGGAGGGCTTCCGCTCGGCGTAGCGGTAGGTCCAGACCTGCTGCTCGCGGACCTCGGGGCGCCGGAGCTGGATGCAGTTCTCGAGGAGCGTCAGGCCCGGCTCCGGGGCGTAGGCGAGGACGCGCGTGCGGTTGCCGCCCGCCGGAGGCTCCTCCGGCGGGTTCGCCTTTGTCCACGCGTTCCTGGTGCCGTCGTAGATCCACGTCTCGACGCGGTGCTTCGCGTCCTCGTCCTTCCCCTCCGAGATCTTGACGAGGCAGACGACGATGCCGTGCTCGGCGTCGTAGGCAAGGACGGCGTCGTTCTCCTTCGTCGGGGGCGAGCCCTCCGGCCGGAGGTCGGTCCACGCGTTCGCCCGCAGGTCGTAGGCCCAGGTGTGCGGGTCGTCGGAAAACTGGGTGCCGAAGAGGACGTGGCGCATCCGGGCGGCGTCGTAGACCATGTTGCCGCCGCTGCGGAACTCCGGCTGTTTCGACGGCTTCATCCGCGTCCACGCGTTCGCGTGCGGGTCGTAGACGACCGTGCCCTCCTGGCACGTCTCCCCGCCGAAGATCACGACGACCTGGGCGTCGGAGTCCCAGGAGGCGCAGCGGAGGCCGGTGACGCGCGGCTCGGGGCAGGGGGCGCGGCTTCGCCAGCGGTTGGCGTCGAGGTCGTACGTCCAGACGGAGGCGTTGTTGAGGTAGATCTCGCGGAACCACTGCCATCCGTGGCTGCCGCTGAAGGCGGGGAATCGGAGGAACCGGGCGCCGGCGGGGTCGAAGAGGTACTGCTGGGCGCAACAGACGCCGGGGGGCGAGGTGTTGGGCTCCCGGAGGGCCCAGGCGGCGGTGAGGGGATCGAAGGTCCACGTCTCCGCGTGCTGCTCGCCGCCGCCGCCCTGGTTGTGGCCGCCGTGTCGGAGGAGGAGGCGGTGGATCGGGTCCCACGCGCAGGCCCCTTCGTAGCCGAGACGGGGGGAGGTCGGCGTGCCGGCGAGCGGGCTGCGCTTGACCCAGGTGTTGGGGGGCTGCTCGAGGGGCGCGGCCGCGGCGGGCGGCGCCGCCGCGGCGAGCAGGAGCAGGCCGGTCGCGAGATGGTTCGTGCGCATGGCAGGCCCCCCGCGAGGGGCGGGGCTTTATGTCCGCCGAAGCCTCGCGGGCATCCCCTCGGGCGAAGGCGGATCCCCGCCCGGACATTGTTCTCTCTACTTCGTCGCGCCCTTCTTCTGCTCCTCGAGGAACGGCCCGAACGCCGCGGAGTAGGCCTTGTGGGCGCTCGCGTCGCCGCCGTGGCCCGCCAGCGGCAGGATGACGATCTTCTTCGGGCCCTTCATCTGGTTGAAGGTCGCGATCACGCCCTCGGGCGGGCAGGTGACGTCGATGAGGCCGACGCCCACGAGCGCGGGGCACGTGATGCGGGGGGCGAAGTTCATGGCGTCGAAGTAGCGGGCGGTCTCGAGCATCGTCGCCGCGTCCTTCCCCTGCCACGTGCGCCCGGCCCACTGCGGCCAGCCGGGCGCGCGGCCCGCCTTCGCGCCGGTGTGGTCGCAGCCCGCCGGGACGCTCGCGGCGAAAGCCGTCACCTGCGGGCAGAGCCCCGCCGTCACGATCGCCTGGTAGCCGCCCTGGCTGCCGCCGTGGACGACGAGCGCCTTCCGGTCCCAGTCCGGCCGCTGCGCGAGGAAATCCACCGCCCGGACGCAGGAGAGGAACATCCGGAGGAAGTAGCTCTTCTCGCGGTCGTCGCTGCCGATTCCCGGGTAGTCGTTGAGATCCCCCCTGGCCTTCTGCTCGTAAAAGGCGGGCGGCTCGTCGATCGGCAGGTCGTGGGCGAGGATGTTGAAGGCGAGCCATCCGCCGCGCGCGTGGCCGAGGACCCACTCCTTCTGGAGCGGGTAGACGCCCGCCCACTGGACCTGGAGGATCGCGGGGAGGCCGGACTTGCCCGCGGGCTTCGCGAGCTGCCCGTGGATCTTCGTCCCCCGGATGTTGTCCATCGTGACCTTGAAGTATTCGACGGCCGGGTTCCTGACGTCCACCGGCGCGAGCTGGACGCTCATCGGCACCGCCCGCAGCTCGGCGATCTTCGCCTTCCAGAAGGCGTCGAAGTCGGCGGGGGGCGGCATCGACGGGGCGATCTTCTCCGGGGCGAAGACGGCGCCGCCGTGGGCGGCGACGTCCTTGTCGGCGCCGGCGGGACGGTGGCGGACCTCGAGGAGGAGGGCGCCGGGCGTGGCGCGCGTGGCGGTCACGCGGGCCTTGCCGTCGGCGAGGTCGGCCTCGCCCTTGGCCGCCTCGCCCGCGCCGCCCGGGCGGACGACCCAGGCGACCTGGCCGGTCGCGGGCGCGGCGCCGGCGCGGACGTCCACGGCCCAGGTGACGGGCTTGCCCGGCTCGTAGACGCCGGACTCCGCGTCGGGGGCGACGCGGACCGTCGCGGGCTCGGCCGCGACGAAGAGAGGCAGTGCCAGCCAGGCGATGCGCGCGAGGTGTTTGATCATGGGCTCCATTATCCTCGGCCATGCGGTCGGGGGAAGCATTTTCGCCTGAGGGTGTCGGGGCAGCCCCCTTCCCGTCTCCCCCAGGTCCCCTATGCTGGCTTCCGGAACGACGGATCGAGCGCCCCTCTCGCACCCGCGAGGAGATCTCGCGATGCGGAGACGACGGGTCCCCCTGGAGCTGCGACTTGGGCGGCATCACCCTCGGCCGGCTGCGCGGCTGGCGCCCCGACCCGGCCGAGGCGCTCAACTAGTTCGATCCGGTCTTCCACGCCAAACGCATCAAGGCAAAGGTTCACCTGGTCGCCAACTACGGCGATTGCACCCGCCCGCCCTCGGGCGTCTGGAAGGCGGGGATCAGCGAGGCGAATCCCTGCCGGGCGAGCGTCACTCCTTCGGCGTCACCACCACGGACTCGATTCCCAGGACCCGGGCGATCTTGACGAGGTCGTCCGCGTGGTGTCCCACGCCCAGCGCGAAGTGGTGCGTCGGGCCCTGCTCCACCCACTTCAGGAGGAACGTGCGCACATCCGGCTTGAACTTGCCGTGGGTGTTGGTGTTGCCCGTCGGCGGGATCGGCCCGGCCACCGACTCGCCCTCGGCGATCACGAACCTCAAGTTCCCGTCCGCCTTCACGCCGATCGAAAGCATCGTGATGGGCCCCTCCTTGATGTTGAACTCCACGCCCGCGCCCTTCCCCGGCTTGCCGTGGTAGGTCTTGAGCGAGCGCAGGACGGGCTTGCGCGAGGCGATGTTCAGGTGGTGCGGGCCGTCGTGGCCGACCAGCACCGAGTCGCGCTCGAAGTCGATGGGGTGGAACTCGGCGAAGCTGCCGCCGATGCCCAGCCGGTCCAGGATCATCATCGCGACGCAGTTCTTGAGGTCGTACTCGCCGCACATCGGGAATCCGGCGCCCGTCAGCAGCGAGTTGCCCACGATCAGGTTGGTCACCAGCTCGCGCATCGGCGTGTCGGGCAGCGCCTCGTAGTAGTAGGCCAGGCCGTCCAGCTTCCGCTCCGCCGTGAACTTGTCGAGTGCCACCGCCGCCTTCGCCGCGACCTCGAGGTCGCGGTCGGTCAGCTTCAGGGTGATCGGGTCGGAGATCGGGTCGGGCGTGTCGAAAAAGTCGAGGATGACCCTCTTCTTGGCCTCGACCGCGGGGCGGTCCTCCGCGAGGTAGTGCTTCAGGATCTCGTCGGGCTCGCAGAGGGCGACGTGGCAGCCGAAGGCGGCGGTGACGGCCGTCGGGTCGACGTGCATGTCGTACATCGACTCCAGCACGTGGCCCATGAGGCCGATCCGGGCGCGGCGCAGGTCGTGCAGCACCTTGGCGATCCGGCACCACTGCGCCAGGGCCTTGTCCGCCACCGGGTCGCCCTCGCGCACGCCGAGGATCACGTCCGCCACGGGCCTGCCCATGCGGATCGCCACGCCGGTGAACTCGGGCACCGAGCAGAAGTCGTCGTTGCAGAGCTGGGTGTAGGTCGTGGCCTTTGCGTACGGCATGGCCTTCAGCGGCTGCAGGGCGACGAGAACGATGGGGACGTTCAGGTCGCGCGCGAGGACGCCGAACGTCGAGGAGGTGGCGTAGGTCACCATGTCGACGAAGAGCACGTCGAGGTCCGCGGCCTTCATCTTCGGGAGCGCGTCCCACGCGTCCTGCGCCTTGTCCAGGATGCCGAAAGGGACGGTCTCCACGCCGTGGGCCTGGATCTTCCTGTCGAGTTGGGCCATCTTCTCCTTCAATTCGTCCAGCAGGCCCTCGAACTGTCCCCAGTAGACGTGGTGCCCCACGCCCACGAGGCCGACGCGCGCCGTCAGCGGCTTGTGCCGCGGTAGGGACGGCCCGTCCGCAGCCCCCGCGCCCAGCGATATGCCCAGCGTCATGCACCCGCACGCGATCAGAAGATTCATGGCTTGCCCTTTCATGTGACAGCCCGGATGTTCAGCGGGCCCCCGTCTCCACCCTCACCCCGTTCGACAGCCCGCCCCGGTTGCCCGAGTCGTCGTACGCCGCCACGACGACGTGCAGGACCTTCGCGTCGGGGACGCCGGTGACGACGAACGCCTCCCGTTCCCCCGGCCCCTTCGGGGTGGGCTCGCCCTGCACGTTCGCCGCGCGCCACCAGCTCCGCTTCGCGCCATCGTCGCGGGCGAAGTCGTAGTCGTCGTACGCGACGATCGGGAGCTCCGCGCACTTGACCTGGTATCGCGAGACGTTTCCACCGCCCGCGTCGGCGGGGGCTGTGAAGCGGACCGTCGCCTTCCCCTCGCCGACGTCCGACACGGCCAGGTCGCGGACCGTCTTCGGCGGCTGCGCGTCCTTCCGCGGATGCGCCCACTCGTAGAAGAGGCGACTGGTGGAGAGGACGGAGTCGTCTTTGGGCGGGACGTGCGTCGCGAAGGCGCCGACGGCGTCCGGGCCGGCGGAGTATTCCTTCGACTGGTACTCGCGCTTGGATCCGTAGTGCCAGAAGTCCCGGGCGCGTTCGAGGAGCGGCGGGCCGCCCGAGAGCGAGTAGGCCGTCGCGATGGCGTCGGGGAAGAAGCGCGTGTACCAGCCGCTGTGCACGCACCCGGCGCCGTCGGTCGTGGCGGCGTGCGCGGCCTCGAACCGCCACGGGTCCCACGCCTCTCCCTTGCGGGGGACGTCCATGTAGGCGTAATAGTGTGTCTGCCTGCACTTTTCGCTCAACAGGTGTTTCGCGGCGAAGCGGCCGAAGGCCTCGCTGAAATCGGCCAGGTCCTCGTCGCCGAAGAGGCGGGCGTACCGGTCGGCGGCGGCTTGGACGTAGGCGTGCTGCCAGGTGCCGCCGAGGCAGACGACGGGCCAGCGGGCCCCGGTCTTGTCGGTCAGGACGCCCTTCGCGTCGATGGCGATTCCCTCCTTTTCCATGAACGCCCGCATCTCGGGGGGGATGTCCTTCTTGAGGTCGAAGCCGCCGAATCCCGTGCCGATGTGGCACGGCGCGAAGCCGCGCTCGTCGAGGTTCGGGCAGCGGGCGAGGACGTCGCGGCAGAGGCGGGCGAGGTCGGCGACGAAGGCGTCGTCGGGGACGGCCTCGAGGAGGTGCGTGACGACGTAGAAGCCGCGCCCGAAGCCGCGGGTGTCGTCGATCGTCGATTTTCCGGGCGAGAGCTGGCGGTGTTTGCGGTACTCCGAGTCCTTCTGCTCAGCGAGGTCGATCGCGGCCTCGAGGGCGTCGCGCTCGCCGGTGAGGAGGAACCAGTCGACGAGGCCGGCCCCGTAGAAGTGGCAATAGCAGGCCTTGGCCTGGACGAGGCGCCAGAGCTCGCGATCGTCGCCGGTGCCCTTGTTCCAGTGCTGGTATTTGAGGGCCGGCGGCTTGCGCGCCGGCTTGGTGCCGAGGGGTCCGCCCTGGGGGAACCAGATGGCGCCGTCGTCGTAGATCCAGCCGTCGGTGCGCCACGCGTGGAGGTTGGCGTGGTAGCGCGCCCACGCCTCGCCCTGGTCGAGGAAGCCGCGCTGGCCGGTGCGGACGGCCATGAGGAGGAGGGCTTCCGCGCTGTCGGCCTCCGACTCGTAGTGGTTGTCCTCCCAGCGGACGAAGGCGGCGGGGGCGGGATCGCTGCGCGGGAGCTGCTTGTCGGCGAATGCCCAGCCCCACTGCGCGTAGACGGCCTTCTCGTCCTCGAGGGTGCCGAAGCGCCCGACGCCGAAGACGTCGCACTGCGCGTACCAGCCGGGAGGCGCGAGGGCGCGGAGGCGCGCGCGGGCGGCGAGGGCGATTGCGTTGAAGTCGCCGACGGGTGCGAAGTCGATCCGCGCCTCCGCGGTCTTGTGCGAGAGGTCGTAGAGCCAGAAGTGGTCGCTCAGGAACGGCTCGCCGCGGCCGGGACCGGGCGTGGCGGCGACGTACTCGATCGCGATCCGGGCGCCGTCGGCCGCCAGCCGGCGCGGCGGGTCGCCGGCGAAGTCGCGGTCCACGACAAGGACCGCGTGGCCGCCGGCGCGCGCGGCGATCCAGCCGCCGGACTCGGGGCCGGTCCACGTCGTCTCCTCGCCGGCGCCCGCCCGGCAGGCGTCCGTCGCGCGTCCGACCTTGCCCCGGTGGAGCCAGGCGGGCGCGGCCTCGGCGAGGCGCGCCGAGACGCCGCCCGCGCCCAGGAAGGCTTCCGCGTCCGCGCCCAGCCCGTGCGGGACGGCGAGGGTGGCGCCCGCGAGATTGACGTGGCAGACCTGCTCCGGATTGGAGTTGGCGAGGATGTGCTGGACGAGGACGTCGGCGCGGCCGGACCAGGCGGTGACGCGGGTGATGTAGGCGAGGCGCGGGGCGGCGCCGCCGCCGGCGGGCGCGCCGGGGACCGGTTCGTATGCGCCCTCGACGCGCGCCGTGACGCGGAGCGGGCCTCGGTATTCGAGGACAACGCGCTTCGGGGCGCCCGCGCGCAGCCGGAGGCCGGTTTTTGCCTCGACGACCTCGACCGCGCCGCCGCGCATGTCGGGATCAGTCCGGACGCGGACGGCGTCGAACAGGGCGAACGGCCTCGTCTTGGCGATCGCGAACCGGAGCGCGCCGGTGTCGACGGCGAGCGCGTCGTCGTCCTCGTCGACCTGGATCGCGACCGCGGGGCGGACGGCGGGAGGCTGCGTCTTCAGCACGAGCCGCTTCGTCCCCTTCGCGGCGAGGTCGGCCTGGAAGTCGAGGAGGACCCAGCGAAGGGAGCCGTCGCGGTCGACGACAAGGGGATGCGCCTGGAGGGGGATCTCCGCCATGCCGTCGAAGAGGGCGAAGGCCTGGTCGGCGCGGAAGGCGCCGCGCGGGAGGGGGACACCGCTCGTGACCGGTTCGCCACGGCGCGCGACGCCGGCGGTTTCCTCTACGGCGAGGGGGATCTCGAGGGCGCCGGACGAAGGGGGCAGGGCCAGGAGGAGCGCGGGGGCCAGTTCCCGCAAGGGCGATCGATGGCTCATCTCTGTCCCCCTCCACTTCCCCCAGCGCTACCGACGGCTCCTGTGGTTACGAATAGTAACACATTCCCCCTAGGCTGCGAATCGCCAAGTGGGTAGCAACCGCAATCCGGGTGGCGACTTGCGCTGATATCGTGCTGATTGGCGCGCTATTTGCTTATGCGGGTCAATGGCCTCCTTGATACTCCGCCCGGGTTTGCTGGTTTTTAGATTTCAGAAAATTCCACGGGTTTTCAACAGGTTATCCACAAATCGACGAAACTCCGGTTCTTGTCAACTAGAAAACCGCCCTTCCCACCTATCTCGCCCATATGCAATTTGCCGTCCCTTAAGCACCTGTGACGGCACGTGTGTTGCTTGTCCATCGGGCTCCCGGGGGTTTTTTAGAAGGGAGGAGTCCTATGGATGCCGTATTCTTGGGCAAGTCGGGGCAGTTTACCAGCAGGAAACAGGCTGCGGAGCGCAAATTGGAGCGCGTCCGCTACCTGCTTCCGGAGGAGATGGACCGGCTGCTGGTGGCCGCCAAGAAGTTCCCCGACGAGCGGATCTGGTTCTTCCTGTACCTGACGGCCAACCTGGGCACCCGCTTGACGGAAACCCGCCTCCTGCGGGTCTCCGACCTCGACCCTGTCCAGCCCCTCTTCCGGGTCCATACGATCAAACGGACGGACAACCACGTCCGGGAGATCCTGGTACCGGAGAATGTGGCCGCGCAGGTCCGCTCGTGGATCACCAAGCACGAGCTCAGTCGCGACGACCTCTTCTTCCCCTCCCCGCAGAAGGAGGGCTTCCCGATGACCAGCCAGGCCTGCGGCCGGTGGTTCAACCTGGCGGCTGTGGCGGCGGGCCTGAAGATCTGGAAGCACGGGAAGACGGCCGGCCGGGGTACGCATTCGCTCCGGCACGGGAATGCCTTGGCCATCCTGAAGGCCGCTTCCAAGCTGCCCGGGATGTCGCCCCTGTCGGTGCTGATGCTCATCCAGGAGCGCCTGGGACACAGCACCCCATTCTCCACCTTGCACTACCTCCACGTGATCGGCGAGCAGGACATGGTGAAGGCCATCGGGGAGATCGGCGCCACCGATCCCGATGCGCCTGTCGTTCCGACCAAGTCCTGACGCACCGGATGCCCCCCGGGAGTAGCCCGATCCTCGTATGCTGGGGCAGCGAGGGTCGGGCGTTCGTGTCGGGGCCGGTCTCCGCCGGTCGCGGGGGCCGGCCCCATTTTGTTTTGATCGGGAGGCTCCGCCCAGGCGCGAGCTGACGCGCCCTCCTTGAAGTGCGCCGAGTGGCGGATACGCGTGAACCG
>CAYUME010000165.1:2993-8763 GCA_964445475.1 uncultured Planctomycetia bacterium | reverse complement strand
GTCCCGGTCGGGGCGGGCCTGGGGGGGGGGAGCGCGGATGCGGCGGCCTCCCTGCTCGTGCTCGACCGGCTCTGGCGTTGCGGGACGGCGGTCTCCCGGCTTCGGAAGCTTGCCGCGGAGATCGGATCCGATGTGCCCTTCTTCCTCATGCGGGGCCCCGCGCGGGCCCGCGGGCGCGGGGAGCAGCTTGCTCCCGTGCGCTGTCCTCGCCCGTTTCACCTGGTGCTCGTCTACCCCGGCTTTGAATCCTCCACGCGCGGGGTGTACGGCGCGCTCGCCCGGTTCCGGCCGTGGGCGCGGCGCCGGAACGTCCGGATGGACGGTGTCCTGCGCGCCCTGCGGACCGGCGACGCGCAGGCCCTCGCGGCATCCCTGACGAACGACCTGGAGGCCCCGGCGCAGTTTCTCGAGCCCCGCCTGCGGAGGCTCCGGGTCGCCCTGGAGCGACTCCCGTTCCTGGGGGTGGGCATGAGCGGGAGCGGATCGTGCTACTTCGGGATCTGCCGCGACGGCGCCGAGTCCGGCGCGCTCGCCCGGGAGGCGGCCAAGCGACGTCTGGGGCGCGCGTGGGCCGTTGTGGCGGGGCGCCCCGCTGTGGCGGTGTCGGCGAGCCCGCCGTAGCCTCGGCGAAGGCGGGTGAGCGGAGTTGACTCCTTTCAGCGGTTTCCCGTATCATGACCGACATGTCCGGACGCCGGAAAAAGACGACCCGGAAGGAGTCCCCGCTGCGGGGTATCCCCGCCGTGGACCAGTTGCTGCGGCTGCCGCGGGCGGCGGCTCTGGCGGTCGAGCACGGGCGCGAAGTCCTGGTGGATGCCTTGCGCGGCGTGCTGCGGGAGGTCCGCGAGGGCCTGCGCGCCGGGGCGACGGGCGGCGCCGTCGACCCGGACGCCCTCCTGGACCGGGCCGCGGAGCGGGTCCGTGACGACCTCCGTCCCCGTCTCCAGCGCGCGATCAACGCGACGGGCGTGGTCCTGCACACCGGTCTCGGCCGCTCCGTGCTGCCCGCCGCCGCCCTGCGTGCCATCGCGGAGGAGCAGCGGGGCTACAGCCTCCTCGAACTCGACCGGGCCACGGGGGAGCGGAGCAAGCGCGAGGTGCACGTGGCGGCCCTCCTGCGACGGATCACGGGCGCCGAGGCGACCACGGTCGTCAACAACAACGCCGGCGCCACCCTCCTCACCCTGACCGCCCTTGCCGCCGGGCGCGAGGTCATCGTCTCCCGCGGTCAGCTGATCGAGATCGGCGGCTCCTTCCGGATTCCCGACATCATGCGCGCGAGCGGCGTCCGCCTGGTCGAGGTCGGCACGACGAACAAGACCCACCTGCACGACTACGAGCGCGCGATCACGCCGGAGACCGCCCTGCTCATGCGGATCCACGCCAGCAATTACCGCATTGTCGGATTCACCCAGTCGGTGGGGATCGGGGACCTCGTGGCGCTCGGCCGGAAGCACAACCTGCCGGTCGTGGACGACCTCGGATCCGGCGCCATGGTCGACCTCTCCCGATGGGGGATCCACGACGAGCCGGCCGTCGCGGAGAGCGTGAAGGCCGGCGCGGACGTCGCCCTCTTCAGCGGCGACAAGCTGCTCGGCGGCCCGCAGGCGGGGGTCCTGGTCGGGCGGACCGAGTCGATCGGCCGGATCCGCCGGCACCCCCTCTTCCGCGCCTTCCGCGTGGGCAAGCTGACGCTGACGGCCCTTGAGGCGACTCTGAAGCTCTACCTCGACCCGGAACGGCTGATGCGGGAGCACCCGACGTTCCGCATGATCGGCAGGTCCCGCGACTCGATCGACGCGGAGGCGCGGGGCCTCGCCGACCGTTTGCGAGGCCTGACCGGGCTGGAGGCCGGGATCGTGGACGACACGTCCGAGGTCGGCGGCGGATCGGTTCCCGGCCTCAGCCTGCCGACGACGGCGGTCTCGGTCTGCGTCCGCGGGCTTTCCGCCGACGACCTGGCCGGCCGTCTGCGCGCGTGCACGCCGCCCGTCATCGCGCGGATCAGCCGGGACCGGGTCCTGATCGATCCGCGCACGCTGCAGGAAGGGGATGCGGACGAGATCGCGGCAGCGCTGAGGCGGATCGGGGGGGAGGGGACAACGTAAGGCTTCAAGCGGGGGGCGTACAGCGTGGAGCGGGTGAGGGCCGAGAGATGATCACGCGCGAGGCGGATGAGCGCAGACGGGAAACGGACGCTCCGCGTCGCGGGGGGAGCGTGCTTCCCCTGGCCCTGCTCGTGGCGGCCGCGCTGCCGCCGGAGCTGGAGGCGGATGCGCTCCGCCTTGCCGATGGATCGTCGGTCGAGGGGGAGATCAAGGAGTCGGCGACCGAGTACGAAGTCGTGACCGATCACGGGTCCCTCTGGGTCGACAAGGTGAAGGTGAAGAGGCGATATCCCCCGGTCGATGCGATCCTCAAGGGGGTCCAGGAGACGCGGGATCGGGCGCGGAGCCTTTTCGATCAGGCGGGGCAGCTCAACGACAAGGAACAGCACAACAGCCGGCTGCGCGAGGCGGTGAAGGCGCTGGAGGAGGCGCGCGACACCCTGGCCGATGCCCAGGAGGTCTATACCGCCATGAGCAGCTATCTCCGGCTGAGCCAGCCTTTCAAGTCGGTCATCCAGGAGCTTCGCCTTTACCGGGACCAGTTCCAGGTGGGCGGGAGCGCGGTCACCCGGGCGCCGGCCGGCTCCGCGAAGCCCGCGCCTGCCGCCGGGGGCGTTGCCACACCGGCTTCTGCGCCGTCATCCGGGGGCGTGACGCCCGCGGTTCCGGGCGGTACGGCCTCCGGGCCGACGACCGCCGGCGGATCTCCGGACGGGTCGTCCGGAAAGGAGGGGTCGGCCCCTCCTCCCGTGCCGCCGGCGGTGCCGGACGAGTTGATCGTCCTGGAGGCGGAGATCCGGGCGAAAGCCAAGTCCGGGTCCCTGGACGAGGCCTATGTGGCGTACCAGCGATATCTGAAAGAAGGCGGGGAGTCGGCGGACGTCCGCGCCGAGGTGGCGCGCGCCTTCTTCGACCGGGGACTGAAGCAGACCCCCCCGGTGCTGGCCGATATCCGGCGGGCCTTCGACCTCGATTCGTCCACGCTGACCTACTACGAGTCGTTCATGCAGGCGTCGTACGACATGGGGCTCGACTCGGCCAAGCGGAAGCAGTGGAACGACGCCACCCGGGATTTCACCCAGGCGATCCGTGCCGCCAGCGAGCTGCTGGCGAAGTCCGAGAAGGCCAAGTACCACAACGTGCGCGGCATGGCCTACCACTGGCGGGGCATCGCGGAGGTCCAGAAGTTCCGCGGGAAGAGCGGGCATCTCCAGATCCGCTCGGACTACCGCCAGGCCAAGACGGATTACGAGGCGGTGCTCCGTCTGGAGCCGTCCGGCCCGTACGCGGTTGAGGCGCGGGACAACCTCCAGAATGTCAACAATACGCTGAAGCTGCTTCGGTGATCCGGTCGGAGCGGGCGGTGAGCCCGCGACCCGTCGCCGTGTCGCGCAACGTCTGTCGGGGGGGGGACTGAAGGTCCCCGGAATCGACCATGGAACAGAAGGATTTCGACGAGCTGACCAGGCGGTTCGAAACGGCCACAAAGGGCAACCCGAAGGTGACGATCCCTCCCGGGGCCGACAGCGAGGACATCGCGGCCTATCTCCGGGTGGCCAAGAATGCCAAGCAGCTTCTGGCGAAGGCCAACGCGGCGCAGGACGGCGCTGCGGCCTCGAAGCTCAAGATCTTCCTGGATGCGCTCAAGCGGGTAGCCCGTGCGCGCGCCATGCAGCGGGAGCTGGGGCGACTGGAAGGGGGCACGGCCCCGTTCCTCACCCCGTTCCCGGAGCTGGACCCGAACCTGCAATCCTCCCGATTCGGCCGGTAGCGAGTCGCGCGTTTCCGGATCGGACCCGCTGCCCATGGACACGAGACCGAGGGCCGAGGAGCGAGGGACGGGGGCCGGCCTGCCGGGTCCCCCTCGCGTCCGCATCCTGGGCGTCCCCATCGCGCGCGTGTCGATGGCGTCGGCCTTGGCGGAGGCGGAGCGGCTCATCGCGTCCGGCTCCGGTCCGTCCTGGGTGGGCGTCTGCAACACCTATACGGCGGTCCTGGCGCGGCGTCATGCTGCGCTGCGCTCGTTCTACGGGGCCGCGTCGCTCAACCTGCCCGACGGCATGCCGCTGGTCTGGGCCTCCCGTCTCTACGGTCGCCCGATCCCCGAGCGGGTCAGCGGACCCGACTTCCTGCTCGCCTTCGCGCGGGTCGCGGCGGTGCGGGGGTACCGGTTCTTTTTCCTCGGCGCGACCCCCGACGTCCTGGAGGACCTGGCGCGGAACCTCCGCGCGTCCGTGCCGGGTCTCGTGGTGGCGGGGACGCACGCCCCGCCGTACGGCCCGTTTTCCGCCGAGGACGACCGGCGGATGGTCGACGCCGTCAACGCCGCGCGCGCGGATGTCCTCTGGGTGGGGATGTCCGCCCCGAAACAGGAAGCGTGGCTGTTCCGGACCGGGGGCCGGCTCCGGATCCGGCTCGGGGTCGGGGTGGGAGCCGCGTTCGATTTTTTCGCCGGCCGCGTACGCCGGGCGCCGGCCTGGATGCGGGGGGCGGGGCTGGAGTGGGCGTGGCGCTTCGCGCAGGAGCCGCGCCGACTCTGGAAACGCTACCTCGTGGGCCACACGGGATTTGCAGCCGGTGTCCTGGCCGAATACATGGGCGGTGGCTTCCGTCGCGGGGCGGCATCGTGATCCCGACCGAAAACAAAAACGGTCGCTTCCGGGGGCCGGCGGGGCCTCCCGGGAACGGCAGACCCGTTCCCGGGACGGGGCTCCGGCCCGCCGGATGGCGCGGTCCGGACTGGGCGTGGGTCCTGGGTGCGGCCGCTCTCGTCCGCCTCGTCGCGTGGGCCGGCTACACGATGATCGGCGCGGACAGCATGCATTTTCTCGGCATGGCCGCCCGCATCGAGTCGGGGGATGTCGACCTCGCGTGGGCCCATCCCCTCCGGTATCACCCGGGATATCCGTCCCTGATCGCCGCGGTCCATTTCCTCCTGGCCCCGTTCGGTGCCGGTCTGGAGGCGTCGGCCCTGGCGCTCACGGTCGTGGCCGGTGTCCTGATGGTTCTCCCCGTTTACGGACTGGCCCGTTGGGCGTTCGGGGCGGACGCGGGACTTGTGGCCGGTCTCCTGGCGGCGTTCCACCCGGAGCTGGTCCTCCTCTCGGCCGATGTCATGACCGAGACCTCCTTCTTCTGCCTCCAGGGGGCCTCGATCGCGTTCCTGGCCCGCGGCCTGGTGACGCGACAGGCGCTGGCCTGGGCCGGGGCCGGCCTGGGGGCGGCGGGGGCGCTCTGGATCCGAGCGGAGGGGATCTACTCGGCCCTCCTTGTTGCGGCGGGAGGGATCTGGGCCGTGATTCGCGAACGGTCGAGCGGGAGGCGAGCCGTCGGTGATGCCGCCGTCCGTGCGGCGCTCGCCTTGTCGGTCCTGGTCGTCGCATTCGCCCCTTACCTCCTCTGGATCCACCGGACGACCGGGCAATGGTCCTTCACGAATAAGGGAAGCGCACGGGTTGCGATGTCGAGCCTGACCGGATCGACGGCGAACCGCCACGAGCGACCCGTTTCGCCTTATCTGTTGCAGAAGGCCTTCGGCCGGTCGGCTGCCTATTGGTCGCTTGTCCCTCTGATCGGTCTGGGGATCGCCGCGACGGTGCGACGCCGTGCCTGGAGCCCGCCGGCCGTCGTCGCCCTGGCCCTGGGCGGGATCGGGTGCGCCG
>CAYUME010000165.1:0-2983 GCA_964445475.1 uncultured Planctomycetia bacterium | reverse complement strand
TATGACGTGAGCACGCGATATTTCCTGCAGGGGATGGTCTTTGTCGTCCCGGTGGCGGGATACGGGCTGGTGACGCTGGGGGAATGGGCCGCCTGCAGGGGCCGGACGACCCTCGGGCGGGTCGCCGTGGCCGCGGTGATCGTCCCGCTGGCCCTGGTCTCGACTTGGAAGTCGGTCGCGCCCGCGAGAAGCGAGCGCCTCGGGCTTCGCGAGGCGGGGGAATGGATCCTGGGCGAGTTCGGGCCGGGACGGATCCTTTTCAGCTGCGAGGAACAGCCCGCCTATTACGCGCAGACGCTCCCGATTTCCGTGCCGCGCTCGTACGACGAGGCCGAGCGCCGGATGACCGCGTCGCCGGGCAGCCTGCTCGTGCTGATGGAGAAGAATTTCGAGGATCTCGAGCCGGGGTTCTCGGGGCGTCTGGCGGTGGGGCCGATCGAGCGGGTGGCTGAATTCCCCGCGCTTCCGCGGGCGGGACGCGAGCCGGTGCGGGTCTACCGGTTGCGGGAAAGGTGAGGTGGACATTTCGGGGGGGGCGTACTAGAATTTTCGCTCCGCGAAGGGAGTCGGACGTCCTATGCTCAAGCGGCAGGCCCGGATGGTGACGGCGGGGGTCTTCGCGGCCGACCTGGCCGTTGCCGTTGTCTCCCTCCCCCTGGCCTATCAGCTCTACCGTCTGGCCGATCCGCCTTCGCCGTTCGGGACCCTCCACGACCTCGATCGGTATCTCTGGCTTCTGCTCTTCGTCGTCCCGGCGTGGGCGATCCTGCTCCAGGCGGGGGCCCTGTACCGGTCGTACCGGACGTCCGGCCTCGGACGCGAGCTCTGGCGCCTGGCGCGGGTCTCTGCGTTCGGCGGCCTGGTCCTGTTCGCCTTCCTGGCGCTCACGAAGTCCGGCTACGTTTCCCGGCCCTTCGTCGCGGTCTACGTCCTGGTCGACGGGCTGGCGCGCGCGTTGCTGCACGTGGGGCTGCGCGCTCTCGCCCGGTCGATGCGTTCCCGCGGATTCAACTACCGGACCGTGCTCATCGTCGGGACCGGGGAGAAGGCGAAGGCGCTCGCGCACCGGATCGCCCGGAGCCGGCGGTGGGGCCTCCAGCTGCTCGGGTACGTGGCGGAGGAGGGGAGTCCCTCGGACGCCCCGATCGCGGGCCACCGCATCCTGGGGACGGTGAAGGACCTGCCGCGGATCCTCCGGGAGCAGGTCGTCGACGAGGTGCTCGTCACGGTCGACCGGAAGCGGATCGTCGAGATGGAGGAGCTCTTCCTGCACTGCGAGCAGATCGGCGTGAACGCGCGGCTGGCAGCCGACTTCTTTCCGCACCTCATCGCGAAGGTGGAGCTGGACGAGCTCGACGGGGTGCCGTTGCTGACGTTCTCCACCACGCCGCGCGACGCCTGGGGGCTGGCGGCGAAGCGGGTTCTCGACGTCGCGGTCGCGGGCCTCTTCCTCCTCCTGTTCGCCTGGCTCTACCTCCTGCTCGCCGTGCTGATCAAGGCGACCTCGCCGGGACCGGTGCTGTTCCGGCAGGAGCGCGTCGGGCTCAACGGGCGGCGATTCACCTTCTACAAGTTCCGGTCGATGGTGGCCGATGCGGAGGCGCGCCGGGCGGACGTGGAGCATCTCAACGAGATGGACGGGCCGGTCTTCAAGGCCGCGGGGGACCCGCGGATCACGCGGGTCGGGCGGTGGCTCCGGAAGTTCAGCCTCGACGAGCTGCCGCAGATGTGGAACGTGCTGACGGGGGAGATGAGCCTGGTGGGGCCGAGGCCACCCGTTCCCACCGAGGTGGAGCAGTACGAGACCTGGCAGCGGAGGCGACTCAGCATGCGCCCCGGCCTCACCTGCCTCTGGCAGGTCTCCGGTCGGAACGAGATCGACTTCCGGCAGTGGATGGAGCTGGACCTGCAGTACATCGACGCGTGGTCGTTCGGGCTGGACCTCGTGATCCTCCTCCGGACGGTGCCGGCGGTCCTGCTCGGGCGGGGCGCCCGCTGATCGGCGTGTCGCTCAGCGGGGCCGCGGGCGGCCGACGAGGAAGGCGTCGACGTCCCGGCGCGTCGGGATCGATGCCTGGGCGCCGACCCGGGTGACGGAGCGTGCCGCCGCCGCGTTGGCGAAGTGGACAGCCTGGCCGAGCGGACGGCCCTCCGCGAGCGCCACCGCCAGCGCCCCGTTGAACGTGTCCCCCGCCGCCGTCGTGTCCACCGCCTTCACGTCGAATCCGGGGACGTGACGGCCGCCGGCCCCGTCCTGTACCCACGCCCCCTTGGCTCCCAGCTTGAGGATCACCGTGCGCGGGCCGAGACGTCGGATCGCCGCGGCGACGGACGCAGCCTGATGGACGGAGACCTCGCCCGACGGGCGTCGGAGGAGGGCCCGGGCTTCGCTCTCGTTGGGCGTCAGGATGTCGATGTGCCGAAGCAGGGACGGAGGGAGCGGCCGCGCCGGGGCGGGGTCGAGGATGGTCGTCAGCCCCTGTCGGCGCCCCCGTGCGGCGGCCGCCGCGACCGTCCGGAGGGGCGTCTCGAGCTGGAGCAGCAGAATCCCCTGACGCGCGCCGTCCATCGCCCGGAGGTCCGGCGGCGCGAGGCGGCCGTTCGCCCCCGCGGCGATCACGATTACGTTCTGGCCGCCGGATTCGACGACGATGAGCGCCACGCCCGTCGGCTCGCCCGCCGTTTCTCTCACCCCCTGGACGCCGACGCCGGAGGCGCGAAGGCCGGCCTTCAACTGGCGACCGAACGCGTCCTTTCCGACGCGCCCGACCATGCGGCATCGCCCGCCGAGACGTCCGACGGCGCATGCCTGGTTGGCCCCCTTGCCTCCCGGGATCGTCCGGAATTCCTGCCCGGGGAGCGTCTCTCCGGGGCGGGGCAGGCGATCCACCTGGACGACGAAATCCATGTTGAGGCTGCCGACTACGATCACGGGGCGGGTCATGGATGCCTCCGGAACCTGGATGCGGACACCGCAGGAATG
>CAYUME010000164.1:0-8771 GCA_964445475.1 uncultured Planctomycetia bacterium | reverse complement strand
GCGCTTCCCCTCCGCCCCGAAGGTGAAGAGGTTCCAGGTGATCAGGTACACCTCGATGCCGCGTTCCCGGGCGTGGCGCATGACGTCGCGCCAGAAGGCGATCTTGCCCTCGATGGGGATCCGACTCACCGTCTCGAGGGCCTTCAGGTGCGACGGCCGGACCATGTCGCGGCCGCAGAGGTCGTAGGTGTCGTCGAATGTCACCGTCGTGCGCATCACGTCGTCGAGGGCGACCTCGGGATACTCCGGGACCTTCACGAGCGACGGGAACGGGTGGAGGCTCCAGAGCGTGAGGACGTTGAACCGGTGGCGGGCCATGTCGTCGAGGAAGTCGCGCCAGAAGTCCAGGCTCCACATCTCGGCGACGTTCTGCTGGGCGGAGTCGGAGGCGTCGGAGTAGCTGGGGGTTCGGGCATCGAGGGGGATGTTGAACTTGATGCCGCGACGGGCGATATGCGGCTCCCCCCGGACGGCCTTCAGCCCCGCCAAGCCGCCGCCCAGCCGGACCTGCTCGGCGACCTCGAGACCGCCGTACATCAGGCCGGCGGCATCGGAGGCCCGTACGCGACAGGCGGGGCCGGGGTCGACCGAGACGGCGTACGCCTGGGGCTTGAGTCCCGCGGCGGCGTCAAGGGCCAGCACGATGCGGGGGCCGGCGGCGGGGCCGTCGGCGACCTCACACCCCGCCCCCCGGAGCGCCGCGCGAATCTCGCCGGCGGCGAAGGCGGCAGGGGGGGACGCCTTGTCGTAGTCGAGCGCGACGCGCTCGGCGGCGTGGGCTTGGGCCGACATCCCGAGCCCCAGAAACGTGAGAATCATCACCCTCATCTCGCACCCCCCGTGAACAGGATACAACCGATATCCGAGCAGGACTACATTAGTATAAACGGATGAGGACTCATGCAACGGCGTGTCTGCTCGACCGACGCCGACAACGGGCATCGACATCCAGGAGGGGATCCCTCGACGTCACCCGCCGTGGGAGGGGTTGGTCTCCCGCCCTGCCGGGATGTCTGCTCCCGGCGGGAGACAACCCCGATCCGCCACGCCGGTCGATCGTGGTTGTTCCCCGCCGGCCGTGAACGAATCGGGGATCGGGGAACCAACCCCTCCCACCGCCGGGATCCCCGCCGCCTGCGCCCGGAGCTGTCCGCACGCGGCGCTGATGTCGTCGCCCTTGCGCTTGCGGACCGTCACCCAGCAACCGGCGTCGCCGAGCGTCTTCGCGAAGGCGTCCACTGCCTGCACGGTCGGCGACTCGAACCGGAGCCCCTCCACACCGTTGAAGGGGATCACATTCACCTTCACCCGCGCCCCCCGCAGCCTCCGCGCCAGCTCCGCCGCGTGCTCCGGCCGGTCGTTGACGCCCCCCAGCAGGACGTACTCGAACGTCACGTCCCGCTTCGCCGCCTCCCGGTACCCCGTCCCCGCTTCGATCAGCTCGTCGACGGTCACCCGGTCCGCCAGGGGGATCAGCGTGCGACGGAGTGCGTCGTTCGGGGCGTGCAGGGAGACGGCGAGGTTGGGCTTGACCGGCCCCTCCGCCAGACGGCGGATGCGGTCCGGCAGGCCGATGGTCGAGACCGTCACCCGCCGCGCCCCGAGCGTGATCCCCCACGCCGCCCCCCAGATCCCCAGCGCCTTCTGCAGCGCCTCGAGGTTGAGCAGCGGCTCGCCGATCCCCATGACGACGACGTTCGTCACCTCGCGACTCCGCGGCAGCTGCAGGCGTGCGTGAAGGACCTGCTCGACGATCTCCCCCGCCGACAGGTTCCGCACCAGCCCGCCGAGGCCGCTGGCGCAGAAGGCGCACCGGACGGGGCAGCCGACCTGCGTCGAGACGCAGACCGTGCGGCGATCACCGTCGGGGATGACGACGGTCTCGACGAGGTTCCCGTCGGCGAGCCCGACGAGCAGCTTCAGGGTGCCGTCGGCGCTCTCGTGGACGCGACGGACGCGGGAGCCGAAGAGGGGGATCATGCCGGGAAGGCGGCCCCGGAGCTCCTTCGGCAGGTCGGTCATGTCGGCGTACGACGCGGCGCGGCGCCGGTGGGCCCAGCCGAGGACCTGGTCGGCACGCCAGCGCGGGAGCCGCCGGTCGACGAAGAAGGCCCGGAGCTCGTCGCGGGTGTGGCCGGTCACGGGCGGGGGGCGCATGGGGAAAGGATACAGGAGGAGCGAGTCCGGATACAAGCGGCGAATGCAGGACGCGGGGCAACTCGCGCGGGGTCCGCAGGCGCGCCACGGCAGCAGACCGGAATCGCCCCCGCCGTGTCGCGCGGGCTACATCTTTGCCCGTTCGGCGGTGGACTTGGCCAGGAGGGCGGCGAACTGGCCTCCGGTGACGAACCGACCGAACGCCTTCAGGTCCTTGCACTGGATCGTGGAGAGCGCCCGGAGCGTGCGGTTCTCCAGCAGCGGGGAGATGGTCACCACCAGGCGCTGGTTCCGGTAGGCCTCCCACATCAGGATGGCCGACCCCATGCTCGCCTCGGGAACGTACACGACGAGGGCGTCGTACTGGGAGGCGCGCCGGACCATGTCGAAGAAGGCCTCGATCCCCCGCACGAGGCCGTAGTCGTGCATGTCCTTCGCGCTCTCGATGGGCGAATTGACCTCCGCCCCGGGGATGTGCTTCTCGATAAGGCTCTTGATCTTTTTCCGGTAGGTCTGGCTGTGAAACTGCCTGCCGCGGCGGGAGCCGCGCAGGATGCCGACCACCATGATCCGCGTAGACATGGTCATGCTCCACCCCCGCAACGCAGGATTTATGTACCAGAATGCGAACGTGCCGTCAAATCCAATCCGACCGTTCCTTGACCCCGGTCCCGTCCCCGCTATAATCCCCGTTTTCTGACCTCCACTGGCACAGGAACCCCATGGACTATTTCCGCTACCGCCGTGGTATCCTCCATTGCGAGGATATCCCCGTCCCCGAGATCGCGGCCCGGGCCGGCACCCCTTCCTATATTTACAGCACGCGGACCGTCGTGGAGCACTACCACAAGCTGCGCGACGCCTTCCGCCGCGGCTGCCCGGACCTGCTGGTCTGCTATTCCGTCAAGGCCAACGGCAACCTCTCGCTCCTCAAGCTGATGCAGCACGAGGGGTCTGGATTCGACGTCGTGTCGGGGGGGGAGATCCACCGGGCCTTGCGCGCGGGGGCGGACCCGAGGACGATCGTCTTCGCGGGGGTCGGCAAGACGGAGGCGGAGATCCGGTTCGCCCTCGCGCAGGACATCCTCCAGTTCAACGTCGAGTCCGAGGACGAACTGGAGACGATCGACGCGGTGGCGCGGGAGACCGGGCGGGTCGCCCGGATCGCCCTGCGCGTCAATCCGGACGTCGACCCGCAGACGCACACGTACATCACGACGGGCAAAAAGGAGAACAAATTCGGTCTCGACTTCGACCGTATTCGGGATCTGCTGGGACGCCTTTCGCGGCTGCCGGGGGTGAGGCTGGCCGGCCTGCACATCCACATCGGGTCGCAGATCGTCCAGGTGGAGCCCTATGTGGACGCCCTCCGACGCCTGCTGGCGTTCCTCCCCGAGTGCGCGAAGGCGGGACATCCCGTGGAGACGCTGGACCTCGGCGGCGGATTCGGGATCTTCTACCGGGAGAAGTCGGCCCGCCCCCCCGAGGCGTTCGCGGAGGCCCTCCTCCCCCTCCTGGCGCAGGCCTCCTGCCGGATCCTCCTGGAGCCCGGTCGGTTCATCGTCGGCAACGCCGGCATCCTGCTCACGCGGGTGCTCTACGTGAAGCGGTCGGGCGAGAAGACGTTCTACATCTGCGACGCGGGGATGACGGACCTGATCCGGCCGTCGCTGTACGGGGCCTATCACCGGATCTGGCCGGTGGAGACGGACCCGGGGGTGGAGGGGGAAGCACCGGACGAGGAGACCTGGTCGGGACCGGCGGGGCTGGCGGACGTGGTCGGCCCGATCTGCGAGAGCGGGGACTTCTTCGCGAAGGACCGGCGGCTGCCTCCGCTCCGGCGCGGCCAGCTGCTGGCGATCTTCAGCGCAGGGGCGTACGGGTACGTCATGAGCTCGAACTACAACACCCGCCCCCGCGCCGCCGAGGTGATCGCGGCGGGCAGCCGATTCGAGGTGGTCACGCCGCGGGAGACGATGGACGACCTCCTGGGGCGGGAGCGCGTGATCCGGCTGGGGCCGTAATGGCGCACGGCGTGACGGGATGCGCCATGCGCCCCCCTCATTTTTCGCCTTGCCGTCTGCTTGACAGAGGGGTTTTTAACCGTATAATCGGCACCCATGCCGCGGCGGTGTCCCGCGACGGGTTCCGTCGCCGCGTGACCCGTCAACAACCCGTTCAGGAGCCATCGCATGAAGCGCCTTCCGCTCGCGCTGGTCGCCCTCGCCCTGGCGGCGAGTCTTCCGCTCTATGCGGCGGACGCGCCCGAACCGGGCAAGCCGAGCGACTCCCTCCTCCGCGCGGGGTCGTCCTCGGACGAGATCAAGTCGCTCTTCCGGGAGGGCTACGACCTCTACCAGCGCGGCCACTACGAGGAGGCGTACCAGAAGCTGGAGAAGGCGCTCGAGCGCGAGCCCTCCAGCGACCTGGCCCTCTACCTCCGCAACGAGCTCGGCATCCACACCCTCCAGAAGATGATCCGCGAGGCCTGGGAGACGGAAGACCCGAACAAACGGAAGCTCGGTGACACGGCGATGCGGCTCCTGAAGCTCTCCGCCCCGGTCCTCGAGCGCGTCCGCAAGGACCCGGCCGAGATCCAGAAGTACGTCGAGGCCCTCAAGCAGAAGGAATTCGACGTGGTCTGGGGCGCCATCCACCACCTCGTCAACATCGGCCCCTGGGCCATCCCCTACCTCGTCAACAAGGACATCCTCGGGAACGAACGGGAGGACGACTTCCGGACGAACGCGATCATCTGCCTCGTCCAGATGCGCGACGACGCGGTCTGGCCGCTGATCGAGGCCCTCGCCAGCCCCAACCGGTTCCTGCGCCAGAACGCGGCGATCGTCCTCGGCCACATCCGGGACGAGCGCGCCGTGGCCGCCCTCAAGTGGGCCGTCGAGAACCCGAACGAGATCCCCGAGGTGAAGTTCCGCGCCGCCGAGTCCGTCCTCAAGATCACCGGCGCCAAGAAGGTCGAAGAGCTCAAGGCCGCCAAGGAGTACTACTACCTCCTCGCCGAAAAGTACTACTACAGCCTGCCCAGCGTGATCCGGACCTTCGGCTTCGACTGGATCCAGTGGCGCTGGGACGAGGCGAACGACGTCCTCGTCATGCGCGAGGTCCCCCCCTACGCCCTCAACGAGTTGATGGCCGAAGAGGCCTGCATCGACGGCCTGTCGATCGACGCCGAGTTCGCCCCCCTGTGGGGCCTCCTCGGCTGCGTCCACTCCGCCCAGCTCGTCGAGAACACCCTCGCGCTCGAAGGGGCCGAGGCCAAGAAGAAGCTCGACCTGATGACGGACGAGGAGATGACGAAGATCAAGGCCCAGTCGGCGACGTTCGAGCGATCGAAGGTCCTCGAGAACCTCGTCGGCCGCAAGCACCTCTACCGCTCGCTCGATCGATCGCTCGACGACGGGACGGCGCTCGTCAGCGTCTGCCTGATCCACTCGCTCCGCGGCATGGTCAAGTTCGACGAACTGCCGCCTCCGGGCGCCGGGGCGGCCGCCGCGCGCGAGGCCGCCGAGACCGGCAAGGAGCCGCCCCGCCCCCGCGAGAGCTATCCGGCCTACCCGATCATCAAGTCCCTCACCGACAAGGACAAGCGCGTCCGCTACGCGGCCGCGGGCGTCCTCCTGGACCTCAACCCGCCCTCCAAGTTCCTCGGCCTCGACGCCGTGCTCGTCAACCTCCTCGACGCCGTCGGCGAGATGGGCGCCCGCGTCGTCCTCATCGTCCACGACGAGCGCGACAACGACGACCGCCGCGCCATCACCGACCTCGAGAAAAAGCTCATCAGTTTGGGCTGCTTCCCCGTCGTCGCCACCTCCCCACGCGAGGGCGTCGTGAAGGCCAAGAGCTTCCCCGCCCCCGACCTCCTCGTCATCCAGTCCAAGATGGGCCGCGACGTCTTCTTCGACATCGAGCTGCCCAACAAGAAGACCATCACCCAGTCCGCCTGGGAGAGCCTCCGCGACGACGTCCGCACCCGCGCGGTGCCGAAGTACATCCTCTGCGAGGACGACGCCGACCTCGCCAAGGCGAAGGAGATCTACGAGGACAAGGCCTGGTACCTGAAGAAGCCGGTCGACCGGATGGTGCTGAAGAACCAGCTCGACCAGACCTTCGCTACGCCGGAGGCCCAGAAGGACACGAAGGGCCGCGCGGAAAAGCTCGCCCAGGACGCGGCCGAGGCCCTCGCGCGCCTCGACCCGTTCAACACCATTTATTCGTTCCGCGAGGCCGTCCCGGCCCTGGTCCGCAACCTCGACCCCCAGCACCAGCGCCCGGATCCCATCCGGATCCCCTGCATCCAGGCGCTCGGCCATTTCGGGGACGCCCGCGCGCTGGACATCCTCGGCGGGACGGTCGCCGAAAAGGCGAACGACAAGTCGGTCCGCGCCGAGGCCGCCCTGGCACTCAGCGAGATCTACCGCCAGACGGGCCTGACCCCGTCCACCGCGCTCTACGACATCATCAAGGCCAATCTCCTCGACGGGGAGCTGGACGTCGAAGTCAACCTGGGCGCGGCCGTCGGCAACTCCACCGTCACCAACGCGCAGCGCCTCGAGCTCCAGAAGCACCGCCGCCTGCACGGAGACAAGTTCAAGCCGGGTGTCCAGATGCAGCAGTAGTCCTGAACGACGGGGCGTGCGATCCCCGGTCGTCAAATGACCAGATGCATTGAGCGCGCCCGCCTGAGCCCCTCGCGAAGGCGGGCGCACTGCTTTCCGGACCGGACGTTCCGCGAGCTTGGCCTGCACCATCCATGCGACGAGACAGGCGACCGGTTCACCCCGTAACATCGTTACGTGCCGGTAACACCGGTACAGGCGGTCGAGTTCCAGGCTCCGCACCGCCCGCCACCCTCTCGCGAACCGCCCGCAGCCCAAGACGTTGCGACCGGCCCCCGAATGCCGCTTGCCGGCCGGCTGGCATGGGCTTTGCTCTCATGGAAACACGGATGAGGCTGCTGCCCCTGCTGCTCCTGTCGTTCTCGTTCCCGCTTCCTGCGGCCGAGCCCCCGGTCTTCCCGGCACCCGGCGGGACGTTCAGCCTCGACGTCACCCTGAAAGGCGAGACACGCGGAGGGAAGACGATCGTTCTCGCATCGGGCCGCACCGACCTCCCCGACGGAACGATCCTTCGCGGAACGCTCCACTACCGCATCGGCGACCGCCTCATCGAGCTGGTCTCCCTCCGCAAGGACCTCGTCACGAACGGCTCGTACGCGATGCCCCTCGACGGCGGATTCGGCGACACCCTCTTTCCCGGCCGGTACGAGGCGACCCTCGCCCCCGACACGCTCGCAAGCCAGCCCGCCGACCTCCAGGCCCGGCTGGGACGGAAAGCCCGCCTCCTGAAATGGACCGGCACGCTCCTCGTCGGCGAGCCGGGCGCGGAGCGGGACGCCGAGCTCCGGTTGCGCGCGTTCTGGAGAAAAGCGCTTCAAAACCTCCTCCCCATCGCCGAGGAGCTGGCGACGGCCTTCGACCAACACGCGGCCCGGCCCGCGTTCGACGCCGCGGCGTGGACGGGCTGGAAGTCCGCCTGGGTTGCGCGCGTCCTGGGGGAGACGTCCGCCCCCGCCAACAACGCCCTCGCCCTCATCCTGCCGTCTCTCCACCCGGACTGGACCGTCCGCGGGGTCAACCCGCCCTGGGCGATCTGCGGTCACGCCGTGCACGAGCTGATGGAGGCCGCCAGCACCGGCGAGCTGGTTCTCCGCGCCTCCCCCCGCGACGCCTCCGCCGTCCTGCGGGTCCGGAGGACAATCGAATATCACCGGCAGCAGATCGCCCTCCTTCAATCGAGCCTGCCCCTCCTGCGCCCGGACCCGTCCGAGACGCAGGGCCTCGTGGGCGAGCTTCGGCAGGACATCCTCGAGCTGAAGGCGCAGCTGAAGTCCGCGAAAGAGGGGACGCCGGGACGTGCCGCGGAGGACTGGGCGTCATGGTCCGGTGCGTGGCGGGCGCGCCTGGGGACGCGCCTGCTCCGCCTCGCCGAAGGTCGTCCGCGCCCGGAGCTGGCTCAGGCGATCCAGGAATTCGCCGCGTCGATCCAGATGCTGGAAGAGTCCGCGGGACTCGCGCTGGCGGGGGGGAACACGGCCTCGCCGCCGGATCCGCTGATCGACGCGGCGCTGGCAGCCCTCGACGCCGTGAAGGACGCGCTCCCGAAAGAGTGAAGCGCCCCGCCCCGGAGGGGCGGGGCTTCCGGGCAATGACGGGTGACGTCCAGGATCCGGAGCACCAGATTCCCCCATGCCCCGCCCCCGCATCGGCATCACCTGCGAGATGGACGCCCGTCCTCCCCGCCCCCACTACGAGCTGCCCCTGGCGTATGCCGAGGCGGTTGAGCGGGCCGGAGGGATCCCCGTGCTCCTGCCCCTGACCCCTTCCGCCGTGTCGGCGAAGCGCCTCCTCTCCCCGATCGGGGGCGTGATCTTCAGCGGGGGGAACGACCTGGATCCGGTGCGATACGGGGAGTCTCGGCACCCGAAGACCCGGCGCGTGCCGTCGGAAAAGGAGCTGTCGGATCTCCGGCTGCTCGACACCGCCCTTCGACGCGGCCTCCCGGTGCTCGGCATCTGCTACGGGTGCCAGCTGCTC
>CAYUME010000163.1:0-8779 GCA_964445475.1 uncultured Planctomycetia bacterium | reverse complement strand
AGCCCTCCGAGCTCTCCGGCGGCGAGCAGCAGCGCGTCGCCATCGCCCGCGCCCTGGCCAACCGGCCGGCGCTGGTGCTCCTCGACGAGCCCACCGGCGACCTCGACAGCGCCACCGGCCAGGAGATCATGGCCCTCCTCCGTGCGCTCAATAAAGAGGAAGGGGTGACGATCCTCGTGGCCACCCACGATCCCGTCGTGGCCGGCCTCAGCTCCCGTGTCATCCGCTTCCGCGACGGCCGCGTCGAGGGCGACGCACCGGGGACCTCCGCGTGATCCTCCGCTACGTCCTCCGGAACTTCACCCGGCGCAAGACCCGCATCGCCATGGGCGTGCTGGGGGTCTTCTGCACCCTGGCCCTCCTCACCGCCGTCCACGTCGGCCTCGAGTCGGTGGCCGTCTCCTACGTCGACCTCGTCTCGCTCCAGGCGGGAAAGGCGGACCTCCTCGTCCGCCGGGCCGGGGCCGACTGGTTCCTCCCCGAGTCCTTCGACGCGGCCGAGGTCGCCGCCCGGCTCGACGGCCACCCCCTCCTCCGCGGCCTCAGCCCGCGCCTGGCGGGCGTGGCCGCCGTGTCGGCCGGGGGGGACATGCGCTTCGCCTTCGCGGTGGGCATCGATCCGGCGCGGGAGCGCGAGCTGGGGATCGACGGCTTCACGCCCTGGCCCGCCCTCGGGCCGGACGCCTGCGCCCTCTCCGAGTCGCTGGCCGCGAAGCTCCCGGGGGAGTCGGTCACGGTCGGCGGCGCCGTGCTGAAGAAGGCCGGGACGATCGCCCGCCAGCTCGTCTTCCCCCAGCCCGTCCGCGAGTACGTCGTGATGGACCTCGCCACGGCGCGGAAGGCGCTGGGCGTGGCCGGCGGCGCCCACCTGCTGGCCGGCGCCCTGCGGGACGCCGCCGCCGGCTACGACGCGCGCGACCTGGCGGGGAGCGTCCGGGCCCTCAAGGACGCGGGGGAGTCGGTCGCGGCGGCGCTGGGGCCCGACTACGCGGTCTCGCTCCCCAAGGCGCAGGCGATCGTCGTCTTCCAGGCGGTGAGCGGCCCCCTGCTGGCGGTCTTCGGGATCTTCGCGCTCGTCGCGCTGGCGATCACGGCGATCCTCGTCTACTCGCTCGTCTCGGTGAGCGCGGAGGAGCGGACGCGGGAGCATGCGATCCTCCGGACGCTGGGGGCCCGGCGGCGGCAGGTCTTCGGGATGGTCCTGGCGGAGTCGGCGGTGCTCTGCCTGCTGGGGGTGGTGCCGGGGGCGCTCTGCGGGGCGCTCCTGGCGCGGGGGGTCCTGGCGATGGTGGGGCTGGCGATCGGCGGCGGGGCGGGGGCGATCCCGCTGGCCTTCACCGGCGCCACGCTCCGGCTCTGCCTGGGGGCGGGCGCCGCGGTGGCGGTCGCCAGCGCCCTCCTCCCCGCGATCCGCTCCACCCGCCGGGGGATCGCCGACGCGCTCGACCCACTCCGGCGCGGCCAGATCGCGGAGCGGCCCGCGGGCGAGCGCGGCGTCAGCCGCCCCCTCCTCCTCGTCGGCCTCTCCCTCGCGGCGATCGCCGGCGTGGTCTTCTTCCTCCTCCCCGGCGCGGTGGTCTCCGGCGACCCCGCGCTCATCGGGTCGGTGGCGCTGGGCCTGCTGGCGCTCCTGCTGGTGGGGCTGTCGCTGATCGCCGCGGCGGCCGCGCCGCTCGTCGAGCGGCTCGTCCTGGCGGCCGGCGGGCGCCTCTTCGGGCCGGCGGCGGAGCTGGCCGCGCGGAACCTCGCGCGCCACCGGCGGCGGAACGCCACGACCTCGCTCCTCTTCGCCCTCTCGGTCTCGTTCGTCCTCTTCCTCGCCAGCCTCGCCGCGCTCGCCAGCCGCACGGCGCTCTCCACCATCGACCAGCACGTGGGCTCGGACCTGCGGATCTCCCTCGACGCGCCGCGCGACCCGGGCTTCGCGGAGGCCCTCCGCGCCGTCGAGGGCGTCGGGCCGTCCGCCCGCGTCGTCTCCCTCCGCGGGCGGTCGCGGCGGGGGGTCGCCTACGACGTGACCGCCGCCGACCTCGTGGGGATGAAGACCCTCTGGGTCGCCCCCTTCGGGGTGGAGGACGCCCTGGCCGAGACGATCCTCCGGTCGGGGGTGGCGTTCGAGGAGGGGGACGCCGGTGCGTTCCGGGCGCTCGCCGCCGACGCGGGCGCGAAGGGGGGACCCCCGCCCCCGGCGATCGTGAGCCTCTCGCTGGCCCGCCACCTCGACGTGCGGAAGGGGAGCCTCCTGGAGCTGACGTTCCAGGTCGGCGCCGACCGGAAGCGCGAGCGGGTGCGGATCGAGGCGGTCTGCTCCGCGATGCCGGGGTTCCACCGCGCGTTCCGGGCGCGCGAGGGGAACGCGCAGGGGTCCGGGCTGCTGCTCTCGATGCGGACGTTCGACCGGCTCGCGGCCGCGGCCCCCCCGGAGGCGTTCCGCGGGTTCTGCCTGGTGCGGGCGGAGGGGGAGGCGCGCGAGGTCGCCTCCCGCGTGCGGGAGCGGCTGGGCCTCAAGTACCGGCTCGGCGTCGAGTGCGCCGCGGAGGAGAAGCGGGAGGCGGAGGCGCTCTACTGGGCCACGCAGGTCCTCTTCGCGATGCTGCTCGGCGTGGCGGTCGCGATCGCCCTCTTCGGCCTGGTCGCGTCGATGGCCACGGCGGCGATCGAGCGGCGCTGGGAGGTCGGGGTCCTGAAGGCCGTCGGGCTGCGACAGGGCCACCTCTACCGGATGTTCGCGGCCGAGGCGGTGGCGCTGACGGTCTCGGGCGGGCTGCTGGGGGGCGGGATGGGCTACCTGCTGGCGTACCTCTTCGTCGTGCAGGCGGCGATCCTGATGGAGATCCCGATCGTCTTCACGGTGCCGTGGCTGACGTTCGCGGCGATGTTCGCGATCTGCGCGCTCGCCGGCCTCGTCGCCTCCTGGCTCCCCACCCGCCGCCTCCTCGGCCGCCCGGTGGCGGAGATCCTGCGGGGGGCGTGACGGTTGCGCGGAAGCGAGAAGCCCCGACAGTCAAGGCGGGGAATATAGACCGCGGGCGGGGTCCGAAGCCCCGCCCGCGGAATGCAACAGACGGCGCGACGGCCGTATGCCGCGCCGCCTGTTGCCAAGCGAGCTATACGGGGATAAGCGAAGCGAATCCCTGCATGGCGAGCGTCACTTCTTCTTGCGGGCCGGCATGTCGTAGGGCAGGTACTCGCCCGGCAGCGGGATCGGGTAGTTCCCGTCCGCGTCCGGCATCACCGGCGGCTGGGCATCCCAGGCCAGGTTCGCGGCGAACAGGTCGGGACCCGTCTTCACGGCGTCGTCCCACTTCACCTCCACGCCCGAGTAGGTCGCCATGCGGCCCAGGACGGCCGTCATGCTGGAGACGGCGCCGTAGTAGGCCTCGTTGTAGGGCTTCCCCTCCTTGATGGCGGTGAGGAGGTCGATGTGCTCCTGGACGTACGGGTTCCCGTTCTGCAGCTTCGGACCGGGGCCGGCGCCCGACACGCCGCGGCCGCCCAGGTTGGTCTCGCCGTTGGGGTTCTTGGTCGAGTGGAAGGACTCGCTGACGTTGTTCCAGCAGTTCGGCTGGTGGCGGCACTGGCTGAGCAGCGTGATGCCGTTCTCGTAGGTGAACTCGACGAAGTGGGCGTCGTAGATCTGCCCCTTGTTGGCGCCCTTCTTGGTCCGGATGAGGTCGCCGTAGCCGCGGTGCCAGAGCGCGCCCATGCCGTTGGCCTTGACCGGGTGGGCCCAGTTCGCCCCCTCCTTCTTCAGGACCGTGGACATGACCCAGTTGGCGATGTCCAGGTTGTGGACGTGCTGCTCGCAGATGTGGTCGCCGCTGAGCCAGGTGAAGTGGTACCAGTTGTTGACCTGGAACTGCATCTCGGTCTGGTTCGCCTCGCGCTTGCGGTTCCAGATGCCGCCGCCGTTCCAGTAGGCGCGCAGCATCGTGATGTCGCCGTATTGGCCGTCCGCGATGGCCTTGATGCCGCCCAGGTAGTTGGACTCGTGGTGGCGCTGGAGCCCCACGCCCACCTTGAGCTTCTTCTCGTCGGCCAGCGCGGCCGCGGCCATGACCTTGCGGAAACCGGGGCCGTCGACGCAGACCGGCTTCTCCATGAAGACGTGCTTGCCCGCCTTGATGGCCGCCTCGAAGTGCTGCGGGCGGAACCCGGGGGCCGCCGCGGTGACGACGAGATCGACGCCGGAGTCGAGGGCCTTCTGGAAGGCGTCCAGCCCCGAGAACGTCCGTCCGGCCGTGACGTCGCCGCCCTTCTTGTTCAGGGCGGCCGCCGCGTCCTTGGACTTGTTCTCGAAGGCGTCGGCGACGGCGACGAACTGTACGCTCAACCCGACGATCGAGGACGCGTTCAGGCTGTCCTCGGCCGCGCCGCGCCCGCGCCCGCCGCAGCCGATGAGCACGGCCTTGAGCAGGTCCGTGCCCGCCGCGTGGACAAAGGGGATGGAGAGCGCGGGCAGGGCCGACCCCAGGGCCGTGCCGGCCGAGGCCTTGATGAAATCGCGACGCGACGCCGCCGGCGGCTTCGACTCGGTCTTCTCGCTCATGCGGACCGTCTCCTTTAATAATGGACTGGCGGGGGCGTCCGCCCCCGCCGTGGATGACGCATATATAGCATCCCGGGCGTCCCGGGCGAAAGGATTTGCACGCGGGCGAAATTACTGTTTGAGATCGGCCATCTTGAGCCCTTCGAGGAAGAGGTCCATCTGCCCGCTGGGGGCCTGCGTCTTCGCGTCGTATTCGACGTTGGCGTAGGCGGCCAGGACGTTGGTGCCCTTTTTCAGGTGCTTGACCTCCCCGGGGCCCAGGTCGATGGTGCGGTAGTGCGGCATGTCCTTCCACCACACGTAGGTCTCGATCTTGTGGCCGTTCAGGTAGACGTGGAAGCCCTGCCGGGCCAGGATGCTCAGGCGGTACTTGTCGCAGTCCAGGGCGTCCACGTCGAAGGTCGTGCGCATCACGATGAACTCGCCTTGGCCCCAGGCGGAGCTGTTCTTGAAGGAGACGCGGCCCTGGTTGAAGACGCCGGTGCCGATGGGCGCGCGGCCCGACGGCCACGTGCTGTCATCGTAACCGGGCGTCTCCCAGCCCTTCAGCCCGTCGGGCAGCTGGATGTCGCGGAATCGTCTCTTCTCGCGCGGGTGCACCTGGTCCTTCTCGGACTGCGGGTCGAACGTCCTGAATCGCCAGGTGCGCTCCGCGGGCGCGACCTTGCCCAGCGGCTTCCAGCCGCCGACGGGTCTCTTGAGCTGGATCAGGTCGATGAGCGTGTCGATCAGCGCCTGGTTCTCGCTCTTTTCCGCTTCCATGCGCTTGATGAGCTCCTGGCGGTACGCGTTGAAGAGGAGGTCGGTCAGCTGCTCCTTCTGCGGGGGCGACTGGCTCTCCAGTGTGGTGTACAGGCCGAACGGCTTGCCTTCGCGGTTCGAGTTCGGCGTGGCCACGAGCTGGATGAGATCATTGGTACTGAGCACGCTGAAGCGCTCCCGGATCGCCTGCGCGACCGGCACGGCCGTTGACGGATCGCTCTGCAGGCAGGCCTTGGCCGCTTCCCCGACGTTGTAGGCGCCCTCGGCCGACCGCGGGCCGGGCTTGACCTCGCTCGCACGCACCGCCTTCAGGAGTCCCGCCAGGATCAGCTTGCCCGCCGGGCTCGTCTGCTTCTTGCTCTTGAGCGCGCGCTCGAGGCAATCCGCCATCCGCTCGCGCGGCTGGGTGTGGTACTCGGCGGTCATGATGTCCAGGAGCGTCGGCACGGCGTCCAGGTAGAGCGCATCGTCCTTCTCGAGTCCCGACAGGGCCATGAAGGAGGACTCGCGCAGCCACCAGTCGGCGTGCTTCGTCCACGGCAGGATGAGCGGCTTGCACGCCTGGATGTCCTTCGCCGGCGCGGATTTCAGCGCCAGCAGCGCGCCGTCGACCACCCACCACGCCTCGGCGGGGTCCGAGAGCATCTTCCGGATGGCGTCGAGCATCGCGGGCGTGAACTGCTCGGTCGGGATCGGGCTCCGGCCGATGCCGAACCAGTAGTTGTAGTCGGTCAGGCCGTCGAGCGCCGCGCGGCGCACGCGCGGGTCCGGATCGCCCAGCAGCTTCTCCAGCTCGTCGTACGCGCCGACGGCGCGCAGGGCCTTCCCCGCCTGGGCCCGGATCATGTAGTTCCGGTGATACACATTCTTGAGCAGCACGTCGCGGGGGAGGGTCTTGAGATCGTTCGCCGGCTTGTGATAGGCGCCGCCCAGCGCATAGAAGGGGATATGGGCGGGCTCCTCCTTGCCGGATGCGAGGTACTTGGGGTTGTGCTCGATCGACAGGAAGGCCAGGTCCGCCGGGGTGCCCCACAGGGTCGCGGGCAGCGCGTAGTTCTTCGAGTGTTTCGTGCGGGGGGCGCCGGTGATCCGCAGCGTTTTCAGCGGCGCGGTGTACGACAGGGCGATCCCGGGGCCGGACGAGCCGATCACGCCGCTCTCCCATTCCAGCGTCGCGATGCCCATGCTGCCGCCCGGCTCGCGGCTCAGATCGTGCCACCAGGCGAGCCGGTCCATGGACTCGCGGTACAGGCCGGGCTTCTCCTTCGCGAGATAGGACGTGATGATGCTGCGCCAGATGCCGTCGCCGCGGCCGTCGTCGCCGTGTCCCTGCACGAGCAGCGGGTAGCTGTCGATCATGGAGAGGGCCATGTATTGGCGGGCCTTCTCGTAGGCGCTGACGTCGCCTGTCGCCCCCGTGGCGATCTGCATCGCGGCGGCGATCATGCCGTCCTTGCCGTTCGAGCCCAGTCCGCCCTCGCCGCGGTGGTCGCCGTACGCCACCGTGCCGTGGCCGGCGAAGCGGTAGAAGAACCGGAGCGCTCCGAGGAGCGTCTCCTCGTCGACGTTCACGCCGCACTCCTTGCCCAGCAGCATCGTGGTCAGCACTTGCGCCGCGGCGGGGTTCATGAGGCCGCCCGCGACGTATCCGGGGTGGACGCCGTTGCCCCAGTGCACCCAGCTGCAGCCGAACTTCTGCCGTTTTTTGGCGTCATCGCAGTAGTACTGGAGGATCGGCAGGACCGACGCGTCGCCGGTGCGCAGGTAGTACTCGCCGCACGCGATGCCGTTGTAGCCGTTGTTCCAGGTGTGGTCGCCGATCTGCTGCACGTTCCTGGGGAAGGCGTCGAAGTACTCCTTGACGCGCGGCACGTACTGGTCGTCGCCCGTCGAGAGCAGGAAGAGGCACGCCAGGGCGCCCGGGATGCCGCCCTGGTTGAACTTCTTCTTGTCGGCGTAGTACGCGGCGGTCTGCGCGACGATCTTTTTCGACTTGGCGCAGTCGAGGGGCCAGGTCCTGCTGTAGGCGCCCAGCACGGGGATGGAGACGGCCTCCTTCCGCTTCGACGCGCCGTCGGCGGAGGCGACGTCGAAGACCATCTGGCCGTCGGTGGCCTCGGCTTTCGTGAGCGCCTCGCCGAAGGCGACGAACGGGTCGCGGCCCTGGAGCGGGACGCCGTTGATCCCCGTGAGGATCTCGCCCTTCTTGAACTTCCCCGCGGCCGGGGAGTCGGGCCTCGTGCTTTCGATCTTGACGGTCACGCCCTTGTAGATCCGCGCCATCACGCCCGTCACGCCGATAGGGCCGAAGGGCTTTTCGCGGTTCGGGTCGGGACGCAGCGTGAAGACCGGCGGCTCGGTGTAATACCCGGGGCTTTCCGCGGTCCCGGCCGGAGCGCACAGCCCCAGGGCTCCCAGCGTGACCCACAAGGCGCATCGTGTTGACCGGATGCTGCGGGTGCCCATCGCAGACCTCCTTGGAAACAGCCGGCTCGCCGTCACGGGCGCATACGCCCCCCGGGGGACTTGCCCGCTTACGGACTCCGGCCCCATCCTATGTGCGGACGGCGCCGGGGTGTTATCCGGTCCCCGCGACAAGGTTGTGTGCAAATTCGACAGGCACCCCAGCGCCCGCTGGTCACGGGCGGGACGAGGTGTCGTGCGCGCTCTCGAAACCGCTATCTGTTCTCGGGGATGGCGGAGTCATGTCGAGATCATAGTGTAGGCGCAGACTCGCCAGGCTCCTCGGGCCACGAATCAGCTCGGCAACATCACGGTCCGTCGTCTTTCGAGATGCTGCCTATTGCAGGGTGCTGGCCGTACGGACGTGTTTCGCCAGCGCCTCTGCAGATCCACGAGAAGCCCCCGGCCGTGCTGCGCCTGGACCAGCCGGACCGCATAGTCCGCACACGCATGAAAATCCCTGTGGATGCATTCTGCCCGGGTTGGAGGGTCCATGCGTTTGCCGTCGCTGTCGAACCAGCCCCTTTTCGTGTTCTCTTCCCAGGATACGTTGGGTTCCGTTACGGCCCGGGAAGCGAGGTTGATCACCAGGTGCGGACGCCGCTTCTCCCCCGTCGAGTCCGTGTAGGCCAGTTGATCACGCAGGGAGCGGGCCAGCGGAGAGGCATTCACGTCACGTGTTGCGTTCTTCATCAAGGGCAGCCCCTCGGGCTTGATCGTCCCATCGTGCGGTACCAGGATGATCACCGGCCTGTTGCCGCGCTCATAGACGACCAGTTCATCGGTCACCGGCTGCTTCGGGACGTCGCCAACGTCGCTCGCTGCGGAGCTCGAATCGACCCCCAACATCAATAGCGGGAAAACAAGCGGCAGCCTCTTCATGACGTGTTGCCCCGCGCGAGCAGGAACTTCAAGCGCCCGTTTTCGGTCCCCGGGCTCGATGCCCGGGAGGGAGTATAGGCGGGATGGACGGGATCGGCAAGGGGCGGGGCGGGTCTTCCGGGG
>CAYUME010000162.1:7312-8796 GCA_964445475.1 uncultured Planctomycetia bacterium | reverse complement strand
TTCCGCGCTGCGGAGCGCGCCGAGATCGAGGACGTCCGGCGCGCCGTCGTCCTCGGCACCCGCGACTACGCCCGCAAGTGCGGCTTCACGAAGGCGGTCGTCGGGCTCTCGGGCGGGATCGACTCCGCGGTCGTCGCCGCCGTCGCCGCCGAGGCCTTCGGGAAAGACCACGTCCTCGGCGTCACGATGCCCTCCCGCTTCAACCTCGCCGAGACGCAGTCGGACGCCGAGCGCGTGGCGAAAGCCCTCGGCATCGGGTTCCTCCGCGTCCCCATCGAGCCGGTCGTCGAGGCCTACGGGAAGGTCTTCGCGTCGATGTTCCCCGGGAAGGCGCGGGACGTGACGGAGGAGAACATCCAGGCCCGCATCCGCGGCAACCTCCTCATGGCCGCCTCCAACAAGCTCGGCCACCTCGTCCTCTCCACCGGAAACAAGTCCGAGCTGGCCACCGGCTACTGCACGCTCTACGGCGACATGTGCGGCGGCCTCGCCGTCATCTCGGACCTGCCCAAGGCGATGGTCTACCGCCTGGCGGAGCACTACAACCGGGACGGCGAGATCATCCCGAAGACGACGATCGACCGGCCGCCGACGGCGGAGCTGCGGCCGGACCAGAAGGACTCGGACAGCCTCCCCGAGTACGCCGTGCTCGACCCGATCCTGGAGGCGTACATCGAGCGGCTGAAGCCGCCGGCGGAGATCGTGGCGGGGGGGGCGGACGCGGCGGCGGTCGCGCGGGCGGTCCGGCTCGTGGACGGGAACGAGTACAAGCGCCGCCAGGCCGCGCCGGGGCTCAAGATCACGTCCAAGGCCTTCGGCTTCGGGCGCCGGATGCCGATGGCGCAGAAGTACCGGCCTCCGATGTGACCGCGAGCGGGCCTTCGGACCCCGCCCGCGGTCTATATTCCCCGCCTTGACCGGCGGGGCTCCTCGCTTCCGTGAACACGCGTGGAAGCCTCTCGCCAAGGCGCAAAGCCTGCCAGGGACAGCCAGCAGGATCTGCTTGGCGATCTTTGCGACTTGGCGAGAGAATCCCGTTGAGCGTGCACGGGGCTTGCGGAGACGCGCCTTGGACTATTTTCGTCCCGCGCTGACGTGCGACGTGATCGTCTTCACGATCCTGGACAGACGGCTGCAGGTGCTGCTCGTCCGCCGGGGACGGCCGCCGTTCCGGGGGCGCTGGGCGATCCCGGGCGGGTTCGTCGAGAAGGACGAACCCCTCGACCGCGCCGCCCGGCGCGAGCTGGAGGAGGAGACGGGGCTGCGGGGCGTCCGCCTCGAGCAGCTCCACACGTTCGGCGACCCCGGCCGCGACCCCCGCGGCCACACCGTCACCATCGTCCACCTCGCCTGCCTCCCCCCCCGCCGGCTCGCCGGCCGGGCCGGCAGGCGGATCCGGGCCGGCGACGACGCCGCCGCGCTGCGCTGGTTCCCCGCCCACCGCCTCCCGCCGGACCATGATCTGCAGCCGACCCGCCCCGTCT
>CAYUME010000162.1:0-7302 GCA_964445475.1 uncultured Planctomycetia bacterium | reverse complement strand
GCCTTCGACCACGCCGACGTCATGGCCTTCGCCCTGAGGCGCCTGCGTGATCGGCTCTTCACGACACCCATCGGCTCCGAGTTCCTTGGCAACGCATTCACGCTGGACGCCCTGAGGCGGACCTACGAGATGATCCGGAACCGGAAGCTGGACGGACCGGCTTTTCGACGCCGGATGCTGCGGACCGGGCTGCTGAAAATCCTCACGGGAATGCGGCGGATAAGGCGCCGCACGCGCCCCCGCTATTCGTTCCAGACCGGTTGACGTGTCAGAAACGACGACAGGGGAGACCTCCCTCCGACATCCTGAAGGGACAGCTGCGGATCCGGCTCCAGTTTCCCGGAAAGTCGCGTTTCACCCCGGAACCCGATACCCAGCATCATGCCAGCCTTTTCGACGCGTCCCGCCTCCCCCCTTCGGCGTCCCTCGGCGTTTCTCGGCGGTTCCCTCGCCGCCGCTTTTCTGGCCGGCACGGGTCTTCACGCCAACTCCGCCCCGACGCCCTGGCCGCCCCCGCCGTACACGCGCCGGCTCGTCGAGGAGGTCCTGCCCGACCCGTCGGGCGGCTTCGACGGGAAGGCCTTCGGCCGGCGCGGATCGCGGAGCGCGACTTACCTCGCGGCGGGGCTCCTCTGGCGCGACGGCCCCCGCGACCGGGCCGCCGCGGCCGACATCCTCCGCGGCGTCCTGGAGCTCCAGGTCGACGACGGGCCGGAGTCGAAGCGCCACGGCGTCTGGCGGACGCGGGAGAACGAGGCCCAGATCGATGAGAACTGGCGCGAGTTCGTCGGCTGCGGCCTGATCCTCGTCCTCGAACGGTTCCCCGACCGCCTTCCGGCCGATCTTGCCGCCGACGCGCGCGCCGCCCTCCTGCGCGCCGCCCAGGGCGCCGCCCGTCGCGACGTCGGCGCCGGCTACACCAACATCGCCCTGATGAGCGCCTTCCTCCTCGACTGGGTCGGGACGCGCGAGAAACGGGACGATCTGCAGGCCACGGGCCGGAAGAAGGCCGAGGCGATCCACGCGCTCTTCGCGAAGAACAAGGCCTTCGACGAGTACAACTCGCCGACCTACTACGGCCCCGACCTGATGGCCCTGGCGCTCTGGCGGGAGCACGCCCCGGGGGACCGGATGCGCGCCCTGGGGCGCGAGATGGAGGCCGACCTCTGGCGCGACATCGGGGCCTTCTACCACGCCGGCATGAAGAACCTCTGCGGCCCCTTCGTCCGGGCCTACGGCATGGACATGACGACCTACTGCGCGCTGGCGGGGCTCTGGATCGCGATGGCGGTGGACGACCCGGCGCTGGCGCCGTGGCCCGGAAAGAGCGCGAAGAAGGGGGGCGAGGCGGCCTACGCCCCGGTCTTCGCCCTCCTCCGTCCGGAGGTGCCCCGCGACGTCCTGCCGCACCTGAAGGCCTTCACGGGGGGGCGTCGCGAGCTCGCGCGCCCCTTCGGGCGGAGCCGCGCGACGGCGTTCCTCGACCGGGACCTGATGATGGGCGCCGCCCTCCTGCCCCGCCGCTGGGAGCAGCACCACCCGGCGACGATCTACTGGACGACCGCCCCCGGAAAGCCCGTCGGGTGGATCCTCCTGACCGGCGAGAACGACCAGGTCGAGCCCGTCGTCGAGGGCGGCGCCCTGCGGATCCGGCGGCTCAAGCCGTCGCGGGAACCGATCCGGCTCCTGGTCTCCGCGCCGGACCTGGACGAGAAAGGGATCGCCGACGCGCGATGGGAGCTGCCCGGCCTCGCGGTGACGGTCGAGCGGGGGGAGGGCGTCGCGCTGGACGGCGTGAAGCCAATCGACCACCCGGGGTACGGACCCTGCCGGGAGGTGCGCTACCGGACGCCCGAAAAGACGCCGGACGCGGCCGAGGTGCTGACGTTACGGCCGAAGAAGGGGTGAGGGGCCATCCGCCGGCGCGCCGCGCCTCCTCCCCGCGGCCCCGCGTCTCACGCCGTGAACCGCACCCGCCACGTCCCGCCGGGATGGGCCTCGACCTCCAGGACGCCGTGCGCCGACGCCCCCTCGACGCGGACCACGACGCGGCTGTCGTCCCACGTCATGGCCTCGTAGGTCCCCGCGTCGACGCGCCGCACCGTCCCTCGCCCGCCGCTCACCTCGCCCTCGTAGTCGAGGTAGAGGGGCCGGTGGGCCTGGAGGGCGGAGGCCTCCGCCCCCTCCGGGGGGAGCTGCGCGGGCGGCGCGGGGAGGCGCCAGGCGGCCAGCGCGTCCCCGTGCTCGAGGAGCAGGTCGTAATGCGAGGTGCCGTCGGGCAGCGCGTGGAGCAGCAGGGCATAGCGTGACATACGGAGGGTCCCCCTCGGACCGGCCGGAAACGAGTCGGGCTCCCACGGGACGCGCCCCGCGCGCCCCCAGGCCCCGCGTTATTCGAGGTCGTAGGCCTTCAGCTTCCGGTAGAGCGTCCGCTCGCCGATGCCGAGGATCTTGGCGGCCTCCTCGCGGTTGCCGTTGACGCGCTTGAGGGTGTTCTTGATCAGCTCGCGCTCGGCCTGCTCGATCGAGATGCCGGAGAGGGCGGGGATGTCGACGGACGACTCCTCGCCGCCCTTCTCGCGGATGTAATCGGGGACGTCGTCGAGCTCGATCTGGCCTCCCTTGGCCATGACGACCATGCTTTCGATGCAGTTCTTCAGCTCGCGGACGTTGCCGGGCCAGGCGTACTTGGCCAGCGCCCCGCGCGCCGACGGGGTGATCCCCTGGATCGCCCGCCGGTGGGTGGCCGCGAGGTCGCGGAGGAAGTGGTCGATGAGGAGGCCGATGTCCGACTGCCGTTCCCGGAGGGGCGGCAGGTCGAGGGTGACCACCTTGATGCGGAAGAAGAGGTCCTCGCGGAACTTCCCGGCCTGGACGAGGGCGGGGAGGCTCTGGTTCGTGGCGGCGAGGAGGCGGACGTCGACGCGGATCGGCTCGTTGCTGCCGACGCGGACGATCTCGCCGTACTCGATGACGCGGAGGAGCTTGACCTGGGTGGAGAGCGGCATGTCGCCGATCTCGTCGAGGAAGAGGGTGCCGTTGTGGGCGAACTCGAAGCGCCCCTTCCGCTGGTAGAGGGCGCCGGTGAAGGACCCCTTCTCGTGGCCGAAGAGCTCGCTCTCGAGGATGTTCTCGGAGAGCGCCGCGCAGTTGAGGGGGACGAAGTGGTGGTGCCGCCGAGGGCTGTTCGCGTGAATGGCGCGGGCGATCAGCTCCTTCCCCGTGCCGCTCTCCCCCGTGATGAGGACGGTCGCGCTCGTCGGCGCGATCTGCTGCAGCACGCTGAAGATCCGCTGCATCGGCTGGCTGGAACCAATGATCTGCCCGAAGCCGTACTTGGCGTCGAGCTGCTTCTGGAGCTCGATGTTGCTCCGCTGCAGGCGCTGCCGCTCGACCGCCTTGCCGACCACCGCGCGGACCTCGTGGAGGTTGAGGGGCTTGCGGAGATAGGTCGAGGCCCCCTCCTGCATCGCCTCCACCGCCGTCTCCACCGAGGCGTAGCCCGTCATCACGAGCACCTCGACGTCCGGCCGCTTCTGCTTGGCCGCCGTCAACACGTCCATACCGCTCACGTCGCGCATGACGAGATCGGTGAGGACGACGTCCACCTCGTGGCGGTCGAGGAGCTGGAGCCCCTCCGCGCCGGACGTGGCCACGAGGGTCTGGTAACCGGCCCGCTGGAGGCTCTCCGCCGTCGCCTCGGCGTGCGCGGGATCGTCGTCCACGACCAGGAGGGTCACGTTTTCGTTCGCCATGGTCTCGGCTCTCGGCCCCCGATTTCGGATTCCCGGGATCGCGCCCGGCACGCTCACCCGAGCGGCAGGCGCAACTGGACGCGCGTCCCCTTCCCCGGCTCGCTCTCGACCTCGATCTCCCCGTCGTGCTCCTCGAGGATCCGCCTCGTCGTCGGCAGCCCCAGCCCCGACCCGTTCGGCTTCGTCGTGAAGTAGACCTCGAAGATCTTGTCGCGGTGCTCCGGCGCGATGCCCGTCCCCGTGTCGGCGATGTCGATGTGGACGAAGCGCTTGTTCTTCGACGTGCGGACGGCCAGCTCCCCGCCGCCGGGCATCGCCTCCTGGGCGTTCTTGAGGACGTTGACGAGGGCCTGCTTCAGGAGCGCCTCGTCGACCGGGACCGGGGGGATCGACGGGTCGAGGTCGGTCCGCACCGCGATCTTCCGCTGCCGCGCCTCGGGCGCGTAGAGGTCCAGCAGCTCCTCCAGCAGCGCGTTGACGCCGTGCGGCTCCCGGTTCAGCTGGTAACGCCCGGCGAACCGCAGAAAGTCGCTGAGGATCCGCTCGAGCCGGTTCGTCTCGCGCAGCAGCAGCTCGATCCGCTTCACGCTCCGCTGCTCCTTCGAGGTCACCGGGTCCCCCCAGTCCTCCTTCAGCAGCTGCAGGTTGATGTTCAGCGTCGAGAGGGGGTTGCGGATCTCGTGGGCCAGCCCCCCCGCCAGGGTCCCGATGAAGGCCAGGTTCTCGGTCTTCCGGATCCGGTCCTCGAGCACGGCCGCCCGCTGCCTCGACACGCGCAGATAGACCGCCACGCCGGCCGCGACCGCCACGGCCAGGGCGACGAGCAGCAGCACGACGGCATAGGGGATCGAGAGGGACCCGCTCATCCGGATTCCCGTGAATATCCGGGGACCGTAACGAAACGCCATGTATACCAAGACGTTATGCCGAAGTCAACCCGGTCATCAAAGGCTTGACATCGATCGCGCATTCCGGTATAAGTTCGCCCCGACAGACGGGAGGAACGGCCGCATCGGGCGGGCAGGGGCCTCGGACAAGACCCTTTCCCGCCCGGTGACCCGATACCCAGGGGGCCACACCCGTTCCCATCCCGAATACGGCAGTTAAGCCCCTGGGGCCGATGATACTGGCGGCGATCTGCCTGTCCGGGAAAGTAGGTGTTGCCGGGCATAAAAAGGCGCAGGGGCCTCACGGCTCCTGCGCCTTTTTGTTTGTATGAAGGAATCCGCCCGCCCCACTATCCGGGTGCCCGTGCCCCCCGGAGCACCCCCATGTCTCGATGCGGCCCCGTCCGCGCCCTGCGGCCGTTCCTCCCGGCCCTGATCCTCGCGTTCCCGGCCTCTGCCGAGGACCGAGGCCCCGCCTGGGCGCGCCACACCGTCGACGACGGATCCCGCGGCGCCGACGGGGTCCGGCTCGCCGACGTCGATGGCGACGGCCGTCCCGATTCGGTCACGGGCTGGGAAGAAGGCGGCGCCATCCGCCTCTGCCTGAACCCCGGGAGCGGCCGCATCCGCGAGACATGGCCCGCCGTCACCCTCGGGCGCGTCGGCTCGCCGGAGGATGCCGTCCTCGCCGACCTGGACGGCGACGGATCCCTGGACGTCGTCAGCGCCAGCGAGGGAAACACGAAAACCCTCTGGGTGTACTGGGGGCCGAAGGACCGCGCGGCGTGTCTCGATCCCGCGGCCTGGACGACGGAAGCCTTCCCCGAAACGAAGGGCCGCGCGATGTGGATGTTCGCGCTCCCGATGCAGGTCGACGGCCGGAACGGCATCGACCTCGTGGCGGGAGCCAAGGGGAAAGGGGCCGAGCTCGGCTGGTTCGCGGCCCCCGAACGGCCGCGAGACCTCGCGGGCTGGCGCTGGCATCCGCTGCGCGATACCGGGTGGATCATGTCGGTCGTCGCCCACGACATGGACGGGGACGGCGATGACGACATCGTCTTTTCGGACCGCAAGGGGACGCGGGCGGGCGTCTTCTGGCTGGAGCACCCCGGCCCCGGCAGGGACACGAGGAAGCCTTGGACCGAGCACCCCATCGGTTCCGGCCACCTGGAACCGATGTTCCTCGACCTGGCGGACCTGGACGGCGACGGGTTGGAGGACGTCGTCGCGGCGGACAAGGGGAAGGGCCTGATCGTCCACCGCCGGACGCCCGGCGCGCCGCCCGCCTGGGAAAGCGTCACCGTCCCCCTCCCCCCCGGCACCGGCACGGCCAAATCGGCCGCCGTTGGGGACATCGATCTCGACGGCCGCCCGGACGTCGTCGTCACCTGCGAGAACGCGAAGGCCCTCTCCGGCGTCGTCTGGATGACGCCGCGGGAGAGGCGGCTCGACGGGCCGTGGGCGACGCGCGAGATCAGCGGGCCGGTCGGCACGAAGTACGACTTCGCGAAGCTGATCGACCTCGACGGGGACGGGGACCTGGACGTCCTGACGTGCGAGGAGGTGGAGAACCTGGGGGTGATCTGGTACGAGAACCCCGCGCGGTGACGCCTGCGGGGACTCCCGTCACAGGGTGACCATCTCCCGCAGCATCTGGGCGCGGGACTCGACCTCGCCCCGCGTGAGCCGCTCGTGGCGGCCGGTGCCGAAGTCCTCGACGCAGAACGAGGCGACGACGGTGCCGTAGAGGAGGGCGCGCTTGAGCTGGCGCCAGTCGACGAGGTCGGCCTGGGCGAGCGCCCCCATCACGCCGCCGGCGAACGAGTCCCCCGCCCCCGTCGGGTCCACCACCTGCTCGACCGGGTACGCGGGGAGCGAAAAGACGCGGCCGCGGGCGAAGAGCGACGACCCGTGCTCCCCCTTCTTCACGATCAGGATCTGGGGCCCCCACTCCAGGATCGCCTTCGCCGCCGCGACGAGGTTGGGCGTCCGGGCGAGCGCGACCGCCTCGGCGTGGTTCAGGATCAGCGCGTGCACCTCCCCGATCAGCTTCAGCAGGTCCTCCCGCGCCGTGTTGAGCCAGAGGTTCATGGAGTCGGCCATCACGAACCGCGCGTCGGGCAGCTGGCGGCGGACGGCCAGCTGTGTCGCGGGGGCGGCATTGGCCAGGAAGACGAAGTCGGTGTCCCGCCACGCCTCGGGCACGACCGGCTGGTAGTTCTCGAAGACGTTCAGCCGCGTCTCGAGCGTCTCCGCCTCCTGCATGTCCCCGCGGTACCGGCCGCTCCAGCGGAAGGTCTCCCCGCCCGGCTGGACGGCGAGACCGGCGACGTCGACGCCGCACCGGCGGAGCATCTCGACGTGCCGCGGGGGAAAGTCCTCGCCGACGACGCCAACGAGGCGCGGGCTGGCGAAATGGCGGGAGGCGAGCGAGAAGTGGACGGCCGAGCCGCCGAGGCAGTCCTCGCGGCGGCCGGCGGGGGTGTCGAGGGTGTCGAGCGCGACGGTGCCGACGACGAGCAGCGACATGGGATCTCCCCTGCACAGTCCGGTCACGCGGCGGGCCGGCGCGGCCTCGCCGCCCGGGAGTCCCCGGGAGGAACTCAGCGCGGTCGAACCGCAACCGAGCGTAGCCGCCAAGGGCGCCAAGAGGCACGAAA
>CAYUME010000161.1:0-8819 GCA_964445475.1 uncultured Planctomycetia bacterium | reverse complement strand
CTAGCCTATTTGACATCGATGGAGGAGCCCGGTCTCATCTGCTCCGGCGACGCCGTCGTTTACCGGGTGCTGGGAGTCTTGCGGAAAGGCGAGCAGGGAATCTCCCTGGAAGAAGTACTCCAGCAGATCGGCTTGGGGCGTCAGGTGCCATTCCAGTACTCGAAATCCTTCAGGGATTTGTATGTCCGGAAGGGCTTTGAAGAGGGGTTTCGCGGTCTCGACATAAAACGTTGACTCGAATTCCGAGCATCTGCACGAGCCGCCGAAGCGGCCGGCGCTCGCGTACGGGGACTACGCGTACGAGGACGGCGCGCCCGGCTTCGAGCCCGAATGGGGCACGGTTCCGGCCCCGCTGCCGCTCGGCGGGATGGGGCCGGCCGACGCGATGGTGGCGTACGCGCAGCCTCTGCTCGACGCGACGGACGGGTCGGAGGCGGATCTGAATAGGGCGATGCTGCTGGCGACGCTGTGCTGGAACGCCGCCCTGACGCCGGACGGGGAACGGGATGCCTACTTCGAGGAAATGCGGAAGCCGCTCGGTATGAGCCCGGAGGAGTTCGCCGCCCTGCGTCGCGAGACGATCGATCCCATGATGCAGCGGCACCACGAGTTGTTCCCGGAGCTGCGGGACCGCGCGGCACGGGCGTTCGAGACCGGATTGGAAACAGACCCATGAGCGGGAATCGGGACTCGACAAGGCTGGCTGCCAGGGCCTTCAATCTTGTTGTGCCGGAGGATCCGTTCGGCACCTCCAAGCGTTATCGGCGTTGCCGGATCGTGTTCAAATCGCCAGACGGGTTCCGGCCGTTCTGCTGGATCGGCCGTCCAGGCGACGGCTCCGTTGTCTTCGGATTCTCGGACATCGGGTTTGTCGCAGGTGAAATCGGACTGGCGCGTCTTGAGAAAGGTGTACTGGTAAGCGACGACAAGCCGATTTCGGAATCGATCCCGCCTGAGAACCGGCGCGATCCGCACGTGACGCTTCATCCGTCCGGCGTCTGTCATGTCCGGTCGCAAGACCGGGATCCACTTTTCGAGCACCGGCTGGCAGGCTGGTACCCCGTCCAACGGGAGTTCAACTGGCTGCATGTCTTCTCGGATCCGCTGTTGAATATCCCGGCCACGGTCGGCACAAAAAAGCGAGACGCAATCGTTTGTGTTCCGAATACCACGGAATCCGTGAAGTTGAAGGTGGATATCCTCCCGGCCAGCTCATGCGGCCTTTACGAGTGTTCAGTGAGCTCCCTCGATACGCTGATCGGACTCGGTCCGGACTTCGCGGTCCGCGTCGAGTTCTATTCTCATCAGCCGGTTCAGGGCGCCCTGTATGTGGCAGGAGCCCCTCAAGGAATCGACAAGGAGTAAACTGGGCCGGGCGTCATTTCTCTCCCATCAGCTTGGCGATCATCGGCTCCATCGTCTCCGCCCAGATCCGGTAGCCCGTCTCGTTGGGGTGCAGGAAGTCGGGCATGAGGTCCTTCGGGAGCGTGCCGTCGGGCTGCAAGAACTTCGGGCCGACGTCGAGGAAGAAGACCCGCTTGTTGTCGGCGAGCGTGGCGATGAGCTTGTTGATCGCGTCGTTCAGCACGCGCCCCTTGTCGGTCGGCTTCTCCCCCCGCGGGAAGATGGCGAGCAGGAGGACCTTCGCCTTCGGCATCCGGGCCTTGATCTCGTCGAGGATCATCTTCACGCCGGCGGCGGTCTCGTCGGCCTTGTCGGCGCGGTGGCCGGTGTTGTTCGTCCCGATCATCACGACGACCAGCCTGGGCGAGATCCCCTCGACCTCGCCGTTCTGGAGGCGCCAGACCACCTGCTCGGTCCGGTCGCCGCTGAAGCCGATGTTGAAGGCGTTGCGCTTCGCGTAGAACTCCTCCCAGACCTTCTTCCCGCCGCCCTCCCACCCCTGCGTGATCGAGTCGCCGATCATGAGCAGGTCGACCTTTCCCTGCCGCTGCCTCGCCTCCTCGAGCTTCTGCTGGTGGCGCGGCATCCACCACGACTGGGCCCACCCGTCCTTCTGGACCTCGGGGGTAACGGCCTTCGGCGCGGCCAGGCCGGCAACGGGGGCGCAGGCGAGGAGGGCGGCGAGGAGGGCGGCGAGTCGGGCACGGGCCATGGCGGGCTCCCGGGAAAGGGGGGCGGGGAAGACGGCCGGATCCCGCGCATTATACCGCGCCGAGGCGTCCAAGCCAGGAATCCGTCCGGGCGTGCGACCCGGGGAATGCGACACGCGGTGCGGCATCCGCACGTCGCGCCGTGTGTCGCGAAGAGAGCCGCGCGAGGGGACGCGGAGAGCCGCCCCGCGCGGCGGGCGAAAAAAAACCCCCCGCGCATGCGGGGGGGACTCCCCACTCTCTCCCTCCGTTCCAGGCGTCAGGCCGCCGCGCCCTCGAGGATGTCCTTGAGCTCGTCGAGGTGCTCGAGGATCATGCAGGCGCCCTTGGCGACGCACGTCAGCGGGTCGGCGGCGATGCGGACGGGGATGCCGACGGAGCCGTAGATGGCCCGGTCGAGGCCGCGCAGCAGGGCGCTGCCGCCCGTCATCACGATCCCCGTGTCGACCAGGTCGGCGGAGAGCTCCGGCGGCGTCCGCTCCAGCGTCTCCCGCACCGCCGCGATGATCGCCGCGACGGGCTCCTTGAGCGCCTCGCGGATCTCCTCCGACCGGACCACGATCTTCCGCGGCAGCTGCGCCATCTGGTCGCGCCCCTTCACCTCCATCGACAGCTCCTGCTCCAGCGGCGCCGCCGAGCCGATCTCGATCTTGATCCGCTCCGCCGTCTGCTCGCCGACGAGCAGGTTGTAGGCGCGCTTCAGGTACTGCAGGATCGCGTCGTCCATCTCGTCCCCCGCGATGCGCAGCGAGGTGAGCGTCACGACGCCGCCCAGCGACAGGACGGCGATCTCGGAGACGCCGCCGCCGATGTCGACGACCATGCTGCCGACGGGGTCCTGGATGGGCAGGCCGGCGCCGATGCCGGCGGCGACGGGGCGCTCGAAGAGGTAGACCTGCCGCGCCCCCGCGTGCCGCGCGGAGTTCACCACCGCCTGCTTCTCCACCTCCGTCACCCCCGCCGGAACCGAGATCGCCACGCGCGGCCCGAAGAGGCTCCGCCGCGGGCAGACCTTCCGGATGAAATACGTCAGCAGCGCCTCGGCGCAGTCGAAGTCGGAGATCACCCCGTCGCGGAGCGGTCGCACCGCCTCGATCTGTCCCGGCGTCTTCCCGATCATGTCCTTCGCCGAGTTCCCCACCGCCTGCCCGTTCAGGAGCACCTCGCGGGTGGTCTTGTGGACGGCGACGACGGAGGGCTCCGAGACGACGATCCCGTCGCCGCGCACGCAGACGAGCGTGTTGCAGGTGCCGAAGTCGATCCCGATGTCTTTCGAGAACATGGCCTATCCCCCCAGCTTTTTCCAAAACCCGAGCCCGACGGCATATCTACATATCGGCCGGAAGAGGCTCCGGGAATACGCGATTTCGGGCGGGTCTTGCAGGGGGACGACGGGCTGCGGCGGGGCAGCCGGCGGCGGACCGGATGGGGGGGGAGCCCCGCAAGAGGGGGGGGGCGGCCGCAACTCGTTATTGATCAAGCGGATAAGAGAGACGGCGTGCGCCGTCCCGGGGAGAGGCTACGGCACGCCTGCTCGTTTTGATAGACAAGCGGGTCGGGGCTTTACGAGACGGGAGCAGGCGGCGCTCCGGCGACGCCCCCCGGTTTTTCCGCTCCCGGGTCCGGCCCCCCGGTTGCGGACGGGCCCGCTTCCTTTCCCCGCCCGACGGCGAACCAGAGGCCGCCCGGCAGGCCGATGAGGATCACCGTCAGCTTGTTGAGCAGGGAGAGGGCGACGGCCGCGACCGGCGCGACCCCCGCCAGCCCGAAGAGCGCCCCGTAGACCGCCTCCCCGACGCCCCACCCCGCGAACGAGATCGGCAGGCAGAGCGCCAGCTCGATGATGGGGATGAGCACGACGTAGTGCAGGAACGAGGCCTCGCGGATGCCGATCGCCCGGCCCGCGACGTACAGCGACCCGATGAGGACCGCCTGGGAGACGAGGGAGATGACGGCCGTGAAGGCGATCAGGGCCGGCTTCGCGCGGTAGACCAGGAAGACCTGGTCCATTTCCCGGATCGTTTCGCGGAAGGGTATCCGGTCCTGGAGCCAGCGGGCGGGGGCGCTGCCGCGCAGCGCCCGGTTGTAGTAGACCAGGTAGAGCCCGAGGAAGCCCGCCAGGAGGGACCCGACGATCAGCCCGGGCACGGTCATCTGGGCCTGGACCGCCGGCGTCGCGAACGGGAGGAAGGCGAGGATCCCGAGGGCCGCGATCAGGATGATCACGATCAGCCCGATGAGCCGGTCCAGCACCACCGTGCTCAGGACCCGCGCCGTCTTTCCGGTCTCGGCGCCCGCCAGCGCCGCCTTCACCACGTCCCCGCCCGTCGAGCCGAGCAGGAAGTTGTTGAAAAAGGTCCCGATCAGGGTCAACCGCAGGCTGGCGCCGAAGGCGAGGGGGACCTCCTGGTCCCGCACGAGGCGCCACCAGCGGACCGTGATGAGCAGATAGGGCACGACGGACAGGACGAGGAAGAAGGCCAGGCCGGGGATGGAGGCGGTCGCGTAGACCGTGGCGAGGCCCGGCCGGGGCGGCAGCGTCTCGCGCCGTGCGATGCGGTCGCGGGGGACGGCGTGCACGCGCCCGTCGGCGGTCCGGACCGTGACGGCGGCGGCGTCCTCGCGCACCAGGTCCCCCTCGATCCGGGCCGGGACGAGGGCGGTGCCCTCGAGGGCGACCTGCTCCCGGTCCTGGAAGGGGATCCGGCTGAAGACCCAATACAGGACCGCCACGCTGATGAGGACGCGCACGACCGCCCACGCGACCTTCCGGGGAGTGCTCCGGGTTCCGGGGGCCGGGATTGGTGGAGGCATGCGATCGGCACCGGTCTTGCGCCCTGAGCGTCCGCCCGACCCGGAACGGCTACCGTTTCCACGCGTCCGGATCGTCCCCCTTGTCCTCGCCCGTGATCTCGACGAGCGCATCGCGGGCGGCGAACCGGACGGTCTTTTCCTTGTCGCCGAGGGCCGCGACGAGATCCGGGAGGGCGGCCGGGAGGCCGAGCGTCCCGAGGGCGCGCGCGGCGGTCCGGCGCACCTCCGGGGTCTCCCCGGCCCGGCCGAGCGCGGCCCGGAGCGGGGCGACGGCCTCCGGGACCCCCGTCTGGCCGAGCCCCCAGGCCGCGTCGAGCCGGACCTGGACGGAGGGGTCCATTTCGAGGACGGCGGCGAGGTCGGGGACGACATCGCCGCGGCCGGAGAGGCCGAGCGACCGGGCGGCGGCGCCGCGCACGTGCGGGTGCGGCGGTCCGGCCGTGTGCGCGTCGGTCAGCAACCGGCGGAGCTGGGCGACGGACGCGTCATCGTCGGCCCCGGCGAGGTCTTCCGCCGCCCGCCGGCGCTTGTCGGGGTCGGGGCTTTCGGGGTCGGGGGGGATCGAGCTGCATCCCGCCGCGGCGAAGGCGAGGAGCGACAGGGCATGAACGAGTCGGGCCGCGCGCATGGGGGGATCTCCAGGCTGCGAAGGTCGAGCGTCCCGCGATCGTACAGCCGGTGCGACAGGGCCGCAACCAAAAGGAAGCGATGGCGAGGCCCCGGATCGAGGGGACCCCGGGATGTGCCGAGGACGCCGAGCCCCGGGGTGCGACGGTCTGCGCAGGGCGCTATCCCCGGGCGAGGGCGCTGCCGCGCCCGCCGGCGGCGGTCCGGTCGCTTCCCGGCGCCCAGCGGGCGCGGAAGGCGGCGACCGCCTCGGCCAGCAGCCGCGCCAGCAGGTCCCGGTGCTCCGGCGACCCCAGCTCGCGGTCCCCCCGCGCGTTCGAGAGGAACTCGAGCTCCACGAGGACGGCGGGGACGTGCGACCAGCGGACGACGAGGAAGTCGCGCTCCTTGATCCCCCGGTTCTCCGTGCGGAGGCCGGACGCGAAGCGCCGCTCGATCTCGCGGGCCATCTGGAGGCTGCCTTCCGTCGAACGGTCGATCGCCAGGTCGTGCAGCATCCGCTCGACGGCGCGGTCGGAAAGGGGGAAGCCCCCGAGCCGCTCGGCGGGGATCCGGATCCGCGACGCGTCCGACCGCTTTTCCCGCTCGTCCGAGGCGCGCTCGCGGCGGACGAAGAACTCGAAGCCGCGCGCCGAGCTGTCTTCCGCCCAGTTCGCGTGGATCGAGAGGAAGAGATCGGGCACGACCTTGTTGTTGATGTCGTAGCGCCGGCGGAGATCCTCGCGCACGTCGTCCGAGAAGTGGGCGTCGGACGTGCGGGTCAGGACGACGCAGACCCCGGCGGACTCGAGGCGCTGCTGCAGGCGGCGGGCGACGTCGAGGTTGACGGTCTTCTCCAGCAGGCCGCTGCGCCCCTTCGCGCCCGTGTGCATGCCCCCGTGCCCCGGGTCGATGACAACCGTGAAGGGGTGGACGGGCGGGCGCACGGGGCCCGCGGGGCGGTCGGCGCAGGGCGTCGTTCGCGTCGGCCGGGGCGGGGCGGGGAGGGCGGCGACGACGGCCGGCGCCGGCTCAAGGCGGGGCTCGGGGGCCGAGGCGGATCGCGCCTCGATCTTCTGCGCCACCTCCAGCGGGATGTAGACGATGCCGTGTTCCTCGACGATGGGCCGGTTCAGGGGGATGCCCTCCCCGTTGAGGAGGACCCACGACAGGCCCGCGCCGGCCGTGATCCGGGTCCCGTTCCCCTCGCAGACCACCACGCCGCTCATCTTGTCCCGGTCGAAGCCGAGGTGGTACCGGAGTGCCAGGGCGCCGAGGGGGACGTAGCCCTCGGGAGCGGCGGCCAGGAGGCCGGGGGCGGCGGCGAGGACGCCGAGGAGCGCCAGCTGGCGGACGAGGGTGATGAACCGGTCGAGAAGGGTCGTAGGGGTGCAGCGCCGCATGCCCAAGCTCCGGAAGAAGAACCCCCGGCCCTTCGACAGCCCGGCCATCGCCCGGGCGGACCCCGGGCCGGGGCGGGCGGACCTCCTCCCCGAGGGGGTGTCGCCCACATGGGGGTTTATCGACCATCGCGGGGGGGCGGCTTCAGGCAAATCGGGGGGGGGATGGACGGTCGGATGGCCCACGTCGGCGGGCCGCCTTCAGCCGGCGCAAGGGGGAATCTCGGCCGGACAGGAAGGTCCGCCTTTGCCTGGCGTTCCGGCTCGAGCGTTGCTTCGGCAGACACGCCCCTCCCACCCCCCCGCGAAGCGGGGGGGTGGGAGGGGCGTGGACCCGGGGGGAATCGAACCCCCGTCCCAAGATGTCCGCATGAAGGCCTCTACGCGCGTAGTCCGCCTTTGGCATTCGCCCCCGGGGTCGCCGACGGACGGGCAGTCCGGGAACTAGCCCGCGTCTCCTTCGGTCCCGGGACGGCAGGCGGGGTCCCGGGATGCTAGCTCATGTCGGTCGTCCCGTCCGGCCCTCCTCCTTTTCAGGACGGAGTCACGAGCAGTGGCCGGAAGAACGTGGCCGCTTTACGCAGCCAGGCTGTACGCCGGAGTAGCGTTTAATGGTTTGCCCGGTGTTTTACGAGGCCAACGGGCGTCCTCGGCGCGCCACCTCCATACGAATTCACCCGGTCGATACCGATCGGGCCCGTGCGGCGCGAGCCGGTGCGGATCCCGGCACGCGCCACTCCCCCATTGTAGAAGCCGGCTCGCGGAAAATCCACGCGAAGTCGCTTGTCGTCGTCATCTCGTCTTCCCGTCCCCCGCGGCCGGCGGCTCCGCGTCCAGCACCTCCCGCACCTTCCGCGCCAGCGCGTCGGGGGCGAAGGGCTTCGGGAGGAACGGGGCGTCGGGGGGCGGGGGGGCCGTGCCGGGGGAGTGGCCGTCCGAGTACCCCGAGATGAAGAGGACCTTCAGCCGGGGGCGGGCGGCCGCCAGTTGAAGGGCCAGCTCCCGGCCGTTCATCTGCGGCATGACGCAATCGGTCACCAGGAGGTGGATCGTCCCGGTTTCGGCGGCCACCAGCTGGAGAGCCTGGTCCGGGGTTTCCGCCGCGTGCACCGAGTAACCGTGAGACCGCAGGACTTCGACCAGGAGTGTCCGGACGCCGAGCTCGTCCTCGACGACCAGCACGGTCTCCGAGCCGCCGCGGACCGGGAGGGTGTCGACGCCGGCGGACGGGGTCGAGGTCGGGGCGTCGACCGCGGGCAGGTAGATCCGGAAGGTCGTCCCCCGTTCCGGCACGCTTTCCACCTCGATGAATCCCCCGCTCTGGCGGACGATCCCGTAGACGGTGGCCAGGCCGAGGCCGGTGCCTTTGCCGACCTCCTTGGTCGTGAAGAACGGCTCGAAGATGCGGGGCTGCAGCTCCGGGGAAATCCCGCCGCCCGTGTCCCGCACGATCATCCGGGCGAACGTCCCCGTCCGCCCTTCGGGGATCCGGGCTGCCGTCTCCGCGTCCAGCTCGACGCGGGCGGTCTCGAGGTCGAGCGTCCCTCCCGCCGGCATGGCGTCCCGGGCGTTCACCGCGAGGTTCATGAGGACCTGCACGAGCTGGCCCGGATCCGCGCGGACCGGGAGGGGCTCGGGGGCGAAGGCGGTGGAAAACCGGATGTCTTCTCCGATCAGGCGCTTCAGCAGCCGGACGGCGTCCGAGAGGACGTGGTTCAGGTCCAACTGCTCCGTCCGGGCGGGCTGGCGGCGGCTGAAGAGGAGCAGCTGCCGGGTGAGGTCGGCCGCGCGGCGTGCGGCCAGGCGGATCTGCTCCACGGGCTGCGCCGAGGCCGGTGGGTCGGGGACGTCCGTTTTCAGGTGCTCAGCGCTGCTCGTTACGAGG
>CAYUME010000160.1:0-8862 GCA_964445475.1 uncultured Planctomycetia bacterium | reverse complement strand
GTGCAGCCGGTCCCGCCGCCGGCGGTAGATCGCGAGGGGCCCGAGGACGAGGGCAAGCTCGACGAGGATGGTGCCGAGACGGGGGACCGGTCGCTGGCCCTTCGCGGCCTTGGTGGCCTGCAGGCGGAGGGCCTCGGCGATCTGGGGCTCGGTGGCCCAGCCGCGATGGACGAGGAGGCGCCCGTTCAGGTTATCCCCGAGCGCCTCCTCGGCCGCGGCCGCGCGCTCGGCCTGGCGGTGCGCCACCTCGGCGGAGGCGGCCCGCCAATCCGGCTCGGCGATCGACCCGCGGGCCAGGAGGATCTCGGACAGGCTCCGCTCCGGACGACCCGACGTCCGGTCCGTGGTCTGCTCGGCCACGGCCGCATCGAGGTCCTCGCGGCGGAGCTTCCCGTGCAGGTAGGCCGCCTCCCCGATCCGCATCTCGAGGGTTGGCGCCGGAATGGGGGGGGTGGGGGGGACGTGTTCTGGATTCATGGAATCGGGCTCGGGAATCGACGGGACCCGGGATGCGGCGTCCTGCGCGCAGAACCGGTTCGTGCCTGTCCTGAACCGAGCCGATTATACCGGGCGGGGGATGGCCGCACAAGAGCTCGCGTCCTGCCGCAGCGTTGCGTCGCGACGACCGCGACGGTATAGTCGGGACCCGTGAGACCCCGCCTCCCCGGTCCCCGCCGCCGCGTCGCGATCGGCCTCCCGGCGGCCTTCCTGCTCTTCTGCCTCGGCGGCCTGCCCGGCTGCTACCTGGTCCGCCTCGGCTGCGGTCAGCTTCGCGTCGCCTCCGGTCAGAGGCCGATCGAGGAGGTCCTGGCGGATCCCTCCGTTTCCAACGCCCAGCGTGCCGCCCTGCGCCTGATCGGGGACGTCCGCCGTTTCGGGATCGGATCGCTCGGGCTCGAGGCGGGGGAGAGCTACACGACCTTCTTCGACACGCACGGGCGCCCGGTCCTGTACAACGTCACGGCCGCGCGGGTCGATCGGCTCGAGGCGGTCACCTGGTGGTTCCCCGTCACGGGGACGGTTGCGTACAAGGGGTTCTTCTCCCGGGAGGACGCGGTTCGGGAGCGGGACTACCTCGAGCGGGTGGGGTACGACGCGCTCCTCTCTCCGGTTTCCGCTTACAGCACGCTCGGGTGGTGCCGAGACCCGGTCCTCTCGACGATGCTGGACGACCCTCCGGAGGCGCTGGCCGAGCTGGTCCTGCACGAGATGACGCACGCCACCGTCTACGCGGCGGGGCAGACGGACTTCAACGAGCAGCTGGCCTCGTTTGTCGGGGGGGCGGCGGCGGAGGCCTTCTTTGTCGGGCGCGAGGGGCCGGAGGGCCCGACGGGCCGACGCCTGCGGGCGAGGCGGAGGGACGCGTCCCGCCTGGGGGAGTGGCTCCGGGAGACACGCGAAGCCCTGGAGACCTATTACGGATCGGAGGGATCGGCGGCGGAGAAGCGCGCGGGACGCGAGGCGGTTTTCGTCCGGGCCCGCGTGCGCTACGCCGAGCGGGCGGCGGCGTTCGAGACGGACACCTACGCCGGGATCTGCAATCTGCGTCTCAACAACGCCGTGATTCTCGCCCTGGGTCGATACAACCGGGCGGACGATCTCCTGGTGCGGGCCCTGGCCAAGGCGGGGGATGACCTGCGGACGCTGCTCCGGCATGCGCGGGCGTGGGCGGCGACGGACGACCCGCGCGGTGCCGTCCGACGGTGGCTGGACGCGGGGGGAGGGGATTGACGCGGCGGAAACGCCTCGCCCGCGACTGTTGCGGAGGGGGCGGCGGTGGGTTGGGTCTTTCTCCGCGGCGAACGGCACCCGCTTTTGCCCGGAGGTCCCGACTTGAGGAACGGCGGGCTTCGCCTGCCGCGGCTGTTGGAAGCCCCGCTTTCAGGCGGGGAGTCTCACTTCGGCAGGATCTGGTTCGCATTCTCCTTCCCCGCGGTCTGGGACGCCGCGTCCTCCGCCTCGAGCTTCTTCACGAAGGACGCATAGGAGGGGATCGTTTTGGCGTCGATTCCCGAGCGCTTCAGCGACTCCACGATCCCGCGCTGGAGGACCACGTCCGCCTGGTAGTCCGTGTTGAAGTCCTTTCCCTGTTCATCGGCCAGCCAGCGCCTCAGGGCGTCGCGGACCAGCTCGCGCAGGTCGTCGGGCTCAAGCCGCTTGTCGAGCGGCGGCTCCAGGGAGGCCCGGAGCGCGTCGAGGCCCGGGTAACGGGAGGGATCGCCGTTGTCGTCGACGGCGAGCGCCCGGAAGAGCTCCTTGTGCTGGGGCATCTTCTCCTTGAGGTAGTCGTCGATCTTTCCCGCCTGCCGGATCTTCTCGAAGGCCTCGTCCTTCCAGTAGTCCGTCTCGGGCGTCTCGGCCTTCACGTCCGGCTCGATGCCCCAGGTCTTGGCGTCCTTTTCCTTCTGGGGGGACTTGCCGTTGGGGAGGTAGTACTTGGCGATGGTGAGCCGGAGGGCGTCGCGCTCGGGGGTGGACTGCAGGTCGGGGATCTGCTGGACGCTGCCCTTCCCGAAGGTCCGCTCGCCGACGCAGGTGGCCCGCTGAAAGTGCTGGAGGACGCCGGCCAGGATCTCGGAGGCGCTGGCGCTTCCCCCGTCGATGAGGACCACCATGGGGACCGAACAGACCGGAGGGGTGCGCGTGTGGTGCGACTCGCCGGCTTCGCGGGAGCGGACGGTGACGACGAGGGAGTTCTTCGGGAGGAAGAGGCCGGCCACGTCGACCGCGGCCTTGAGGAGGCCGCCGGAGTTGGCGCGCAGGTCGAGGACCAGGGCCTTCATGCCCTGGTCGGACAGGTCCTTGAGGGTCGAAGCCGCCTGGGGTGTGCTTTGCGGGCCGAACGTCGTGAGGTGCAGGTAGCCGACGCTGCCCGGCAGCATCTCGCCGACGACCGTTTCCAGGGCGATCTTTTCGCGGATCAACGTCTTCGTCTGCGACTCCTTCCATCCGCGACGGTAGACCTTGAAGGAGACCGGCGTGCCCGGCTCGCCCTTCAGGCGGTTGACCAGGTCGGAGAGGTCCCGGTTCACGGCGATCTCGCCGTCGATTTCGATGATGCGGTCCATGGAACGGAGGCCTGCCCGGTAAGCCGGGCCGGAGTAGATGGGGCGTTCGATGGTGAGCCAGGCGTTCCCCGACTTGTCCTTCCGCATGGAGACGCGCGCCCCGATGCCGCCGTAGACCCCCTCGATCCCCGTCATGAGGGCCTTGTATTCCTTCTCGTCCAGGAACGCGGTGTAGGGGTCGAGGCTGGAGGCCATCCCCTTCGCCGCGTTCTCGATCAGTTCCCTCTCCTTGACCTGGTCGAGGTCGACATACTGGCGCTTCAGGAGGTCGAGAATCTCGTCGAGGATGGCGTACTTCCCGCTGCTGTCGGGGCGGGCCGCCGCGCGGCGGCCCGCATCGCGGTTGACCGCGTCGCTGTACCGCTTGACCGCCAGGTGGGTGGCGGCCAGCCGGCCTCGATCGCCCGGCTCCCGGGCCAGCTTCTCAAGGATGTCCTCGACGTCCCGGCTGAACTCCTCCATCTCCGCCAGGGAGAGGGCGCTCTGCGCCTTCACGTCGGGGTCGTCCGACTTCAGCGACTCCCGCAGCGTGCGCAAGGGCGTGATGTCCGCCCCCGACGTCAGGCTGTACAGGGCCCGGGCGAGCGCGATCCGCAGCAGCGGGTCCTGCGTGTCGCCGAGACGCTTCTTGACCTGGTGCGCGAGGGCCTCGGCATCCCCATAGCCGGAGGCCTTGGACGTCAGGTTGGCCACCAGGTTGGCGGATGTCAACGCGGAGGCGGCGTCATCGCCCTCCACGATCCGGAGCAGGGCCGAGACGGCGTCCGCTTTGCGCCCGTTGGCAAAGAGGACCTTGGCGCAGCCGATCCGGACCCAGGGGTTCGCCCGGCGAAGCCCCTCGACGACATCGGGGAGCACCTCCCGCCCGATCGATTCCAGCTTGGCCACCGCCTCCCAGTAGCCCGCACCGCCCGAGGAGGCCTCTAGGTATTCCAGGATCGGCTTGATGTCCGTCTGGGCCCGCGACGGAGGGGCCGTGCCGAGGAGGATCATCGTGGCGGCCAGCGCGGCAGGGAGGAGGCGTCGCATGGGGGGCTCCGAGTCAGGAGGGTCGAGTGTCGGTGCCGGTCTGCGTCGTGGGATCATAACGGATGCCGGAACAGGGGGCAAGGCGGAATTCGGGGGCGCGCCGCCAAGATATTAGTGGAAGAGTGGACGCCGTTTCGGGCGGCGACGGAGGTCCTCTCCGGGACGCCGGCGTCCGTCTCTGAACCTCAGCCCCATTCGCGGTCCCCCCCTCCCGACCGACAGCCCCTCCGCCCTGCGGCGTGGAGGCTTCACCCGCTTTCGCCTGGAAGCCACGCCTTTGGGCGGCGTACACCACTTCCAGCCTTGCAGGGCCGCCACACCCCGATATAATGACACATTCCCCTCGCGTTCCGTTGGCTCGTTTTTGTGGCGCTCGCAGCGTGGAGGACGGCATGCCGACGTACCTCGTGACGGGAGGGTGCGGCTTCATCGGCTCCAACTTCATACGCCTTCTGTTGCGGGACCGCCCCGGCGCGACGGTGGTCAACCTGGACGTTCTCACGTATGCCGGCAACCCGGAGAATCTGGCGGACCTCGAACGCGATCCCCGGTATCGGTTCGTGCGCGGTTCGATCACCGACCCTGCGGCCGTGGCGCAGGCGATCGGGGACGGGGTGGACGGCATCGTGAACTTCGCTGCCGAGTCCCATGTGGACCGCAGCCTTCGGGATGCGTCGGTCTTCCTGGAGACGAATGTGCTCGGGACGCAGGTGCTTCTCGATGCGGCCCTTCGACTCCCGCCGAAGTGCTTTCTCCAGATCTCGACGGACGAGGTCTACGGCAGCCTGGGGGAGAGCGGCCGGTTCACCGAGGAGAGCCCCCTGGCGCCCAGCAGCCCCTACAGCGCGTCGAAGGCGGCCGCCGATCTCCTGGTCCGGGCCGCGCATTATGCGTTCGGCTTCCCGGTCGTGATCACGCGCAGCTCCAACAATTACGGTCCCTACCAGTTCCCCGAGAAGCTGATCCCCCTCTTCCTGACGAACGCGATGGAGGATCGTCCCCTTCCGGTCTACGGCACCGGGCGGAACGTGAGGGACTGGATCTATGTCGAGGACAATTGCGCGGGGATCCTGGCGGCGTTGGAGCGGGGGCGGCCCGGCGCCGTCTACAACCTGGGCGGCGGTCACGAGGTCTCCAACCTCGACGTGACGCAGGCGATCCTCCGGGCGACGGGGAAGCCCGAGACGCTCATCCGGTTTGTGACGGACCGGCCGGGGCATGATTTCCGATATGCCCTGGACGCATCCCTGGCGATCCGGGAGCTCGGCTGGTCTCCCCGCGTCTCGTTCGCCGACGGGATCGAACGGACCGCGACGTGGTACCGGGAGCGGCGCACCTGGTGGGAGCGCGTCAAAACCGGGGCCTACCGGGACTATTACCGGACGCAATACGGCGAACTCCATCCCGCGTCAAAGCCGTCGTGAGCGGGAGCGGATGCCCGGAGGGGACGGCTCCGGATTCCGGGCCGGGGACGGGGTTCGTTTTCGCTCGCCTTCTTCGACATTTTGTGGTATCGGCAGACGGCCGGGGTGAATCCGCACGCCCGTGATCAGGAGGATTCGATTATGGCGGAGTTGAACGGCAGCCTCGACGAGCTGAACGGCAACGCGCCGGCCACGCCCAAGGCCGAATCGCGCGACCTGAAGGACATTGAGAAGCTGTTCGTCGCCTGCGCCCGCAACAAGGCGTCGGATCTCCACCTGAAGCCCGGTCAGCGCGTCATCTTCCGCGTCAACACCATCCTCCACGAGGTCGGCGCCAAGGCCCTCGCGCCGGAAGACACCAAGCGTCTCATCTACGAGATCATGAGCCCCCCCCAGCGCCAGCGGTTCGAAGAGGAGAAGGACCTCGACTTCGCCTACTCGGTGGAGGGGATCGGCCGGTACCGCATCAACGTCTTCCTGGACCGCGGGACGGTCGGCGTGGCGGCGCGCCGCGTGAACACCGAGATCCCCACGTTCGAGCAGCTGCACCTGCCGGAGGGGGTCCGGAAGGTCGCCGGCTTCAACCAGGGGATGGTCATCGTCGCCGGCCCGACCGGCAGCGGAAAATCCACGACGCTCGCCTGCCTCCTCGACTACGTCAACATGACCGAGAAGTGCCACGTCGTGACAATCGAGGACCCGATCGAATACCTGTTCCAGGACAAGAAGAGCTTCTTCAACCAGCGCGAGATCGGCATCGACGTCGACTCCTTTCCCAAGGCGCTCAAGCATGTCGTGCGGCAGGATCCCGACGTCATCCTGGTCGGCGAGATGCGGGACGTGGAGAGCTTCGACGCGGGCCTGATCGCCTCCGAGACGGGGCACCTGGTCTTCGGGACCATCCACGCCTCCAGCGCGGCCCAGTGCGTCGGGCGCCTCCTCGATCTCTTCCCGACGGAGCGCCAGTCCCTCATCCGGCAGAGCCTCGCCTTCAACCTCAAGTCGATCATCTGCCAGAAGCTGCTCCCGGCCTGCCGGGAGGGCGTCAAGATGGTCCCCGCCATCGAGATCATGCTGACGAACTCCACGATCCAGAAGCTGATCCAGAGCGGGGAGGACAAGAAGATCATGGACGTCATCCGGGGGGGCGAGGAGGAGGGGATGCAGGACTTCAACCAGTCGATCGTCAAGCTGATCAACGCGGGCCTGGTCAGCAAGAAGGTCGGCCTGGCCTATTCGCCCAATCCCGAGCAGTTGAAGATGAACCTCCAGGGGATCTTCCTGGGCGAGGACCGGAAGATCCTCGGCTGAGCCGTCGCCCCGGGGGCGCGACGCCGGGGCGTCATCCGTCCATCACGAAGGTCACGGGGCCGTCGTTGACGAGCTCGACCTGCATGTCCGCGCCGAAGACGCCGGTGCGGACGGCGCGCCCGGAGACGCGGGCGAGCTCCGCGACGAACCGCGCGTAGATCGCGCGGGCCGGTTCCGGCGGCATGGCCGGGTCGAAGGACGGCCTCCGTCCGCGCGACATGTCGGCACAGAGCGTGAACTGAGACACGACGAGAAAGTCCCCCCCCGCGTCCGCCGCCCCGTGGCGCATCTTGCCGGCCGCATCCTCGAAGCAGCGCAGCGCCGCCGTGCGGGCGGCCAGCGCGTCGGCGGCCTCTGGCGTGTCCGACTTGGAGATCCCGACCAGGACCAGCAGGCCCCGGCCGATGCCGGAACAGACGGCCCCGTCGATGCGGACCGCGGCGGACGCGACGCGCTGGATCACCACGCGCATGGGCCCCTTTCCGGCATCCGGACGCGAAGCCGCCGGGCGCATTCATTTTGACTCGCGCACGGGGGGCGGCTATAGTCCGTCGCACGCGCGCGCGATGCGCGCATGATAGGGCGGCGCCGGCCGCCCGGCAAGGGTCGCATGTTCGATTCGATCGAGGGGGACGTCCGCTCGCGAACCCCGTCCGCCGTCGTCCTCGACGTGCGGGGCGTCGCGTTCCGGTTTCTCGTCCCGCTGTCCACGTTCGAGCGGGTGCCCGCGCGCGGGACGATGCGGCTGCTGGCCCGACTCTACATCCAGGAAGACCAGGTCCGTCTTTTCGGGTTCGCGACGGAGGACGAGCGGCAGCTTTTCGAGGATCTGATCCAGTCGGCCTCCCGCGTGGGGCCGGTGAAGGCCCTGGCGATCCTCTCGAGTGCGGGGACCCGGGACGTCCGCGGTGCCATCGCGCGGGGGGACGTGGACTTCCTGAAGCGCATCCGCGGGATCGGGGAGAAGATCGCGCAGCGGCTGGTGGTCGAGCTGAAGGACAAGTCGGCAGCCGTTCCCGCTGCGGGGGGGGCGGCCACCGTTCCAGCGACGGCCGCGACGGAGGAGGCCGCCCGGGCCCTCGTGGCCCTGGGGTACGGCGAACGGGAGGCTGCGGAGGCTGCACGCTCGGCAGCCGCGAAAGCGGGACCGGACGCGCCCCCCGAGGCCGTGCTGCGGAAGGCGCTCCAGGGAGGTCGGTAGGAGGTCGTGGAGCGTAGAGCTGGGGCGCAGGGCGGAGGTTGTTGCCGGTCCGAGAATGCGCCTTCGTTGTGCGTGACGCCCCGCGCATGGATCGCGACGCGCGGCATGAAAGGATACACCATGAGCCCCACCCTTCGCCTGTTCCTCCTGGCTGTCGCGGCGGCGTCCGTCGCCGGCTGCAAGTCCGTCGAGACCCAGACGGCCGAAGCTCGGTTCGAGCAGGCCGAGGAATGGTACAAGATGTCGAAATACAACGAGGCCAAGGGGCTCTACAAGGAGGCCCTCGACCTCATGACGGGGGACTATCCCGAGGCTTCCCTGGGCCTGGCCAACTGCTACCGGGAGCTCTGCAAGATCGAGTCCATCCGGTTCATCGACGGCAAGGAGGAGAACGGCATCGACACCAAGCGGGTCCAGTTCCTGTACCAGGAGGCGGAGCGGTTCTTCCTGTGGGCGCTGGAGAAAAGGACGGATTACCGTGACGCCTTCTACGGCCTCGGGCTGCTCTACTACGAGACGGCCGTCAGCAAGACGATCCCGCAGCAGATCTGCGACACGCCGGCCAAGCGCATCGATTTCACCTGGCGGAAGCTGAACGCGGCCCGCGATCGGTTCGAGAAGTGCTACGCGGTCGACGTCGAGCCGAAGAGCGGCGCCCCCCAGGAGTACCTGGCCCAGATCTACAACCTGCTCGGGGTCGAGGTTCACCAGGGGATCGCGCCCGAAGAACCTCGCCACCGCGCGCTGCAGGTGCGGCATGCGCGTGGCGCCGCCCACCAGGACGACGCCGTCCACCTGCGCCACGGCGAGGCCCGCGTCGCGAAGCGCC